>CALMWJ010000021.1 GCA_937873525.1 uncultured Peptococcaceae bacterium
CCTCCACCCATGCAGGATTTACAGCCCGCCAGATTTCCCGCTTCCGCCCCAACACCGAGATCATCGCTACGACGCCGCTTAAGTATATCCACCGCCAGCTTTTGCTGAGCTGGGGAATCACCTCCCTGACCGTGGATCCCTACAGCACCACCGATGAAATGATCCATGACGCCATCGATGCAGCCTGCGGCGCCGGCCTGCTTCAGGAGGACGATCTGATCATCATTACCGCCGGGATCCCCGTGGGCGTCACCGGGACGACCAACCTGGTCAAGGTCCACCGGGTCGGATCCCCCTTTACTTGATTTGCAGCTGAAAGGAGACTGCCGCCATGAACCGAACCACCTTTGACACGGAACTCCACCAATTGAACCAATCCCTGATCACCATGGGAGGCATGGTGGAGGACTCCATCGAAAAAGCCATCATGGCTTTGAAAAAACAGGATGTGGCTTTGGCGCGGAAAATCATCGAGGGCGACGACGTCATCGATGATCAGGAGCATTTGATCGAAAAAAAATGCATCAACATCATCGCCCGCCATCAGCCCTTGGCCATTGACCTGCGCACCGTCAGCGCCGCCCTGAAGGTCATCACCGATCTGGAGCGGATCGCCGACCACAGCAGCGACATTTCCGAACTGGTCATCAGCATGGCCGGCGAACCCTACATCAAGCCCCTGATCGACATTCCCAAGCTCTCCGACGTGGCCCGGGAAATGGTCCAGGAGTCCTTGAACGCTTACATCCGGCGGGACGAGGTCCTGGCCCGGCAAATCATCGATCGGGATGATGAGGCGGATTTTCTATACAGCCGGATCATCAAGGACCTGATCGCGCTGATGCAGCAATCTCCGGCCACTGTGCCCCAAGGCGTTTCCCTGCTGCTTCTGGCAAAATACCTGGAACGTGTGGCCGACCATGCGGTCAATGTGGCCGAATGGGCTATCTACGTTACCACCGGCAAACACCCTCACGGAAGCGAGCTGAAATAAAAATGGGCAAGCCTCTCATTGCCATCGTGGAAGATGAGCCAGCCATCGTCCGCCTGCTGGAAATCAATCTGCAAGCCCAAGGTTTCCAAACAGCCTCTTATGGCAATCCGCTGCTTTTTCTCGCCCGTCCGGCGGAACAAACACCGGATCTTCTGATCCTGGATGTCATGATGCCGGAAATGGACGGACTGGAGCTTTGCCGCCGCCTGCGCCAGTCCCCTGATACGAGGGAACTGCCGATTCTGATGCTGACGGCGCGAGGGGAGGAAATCGACCGTGTGCTGGGCCTGGAAATCGGGGCGGACGACTATCTGACCAAGCCCTTCAGCGTCCGGGAATTGGTGGCCCGGGTCAAAGCCCTTCTGCGCCGCAGCCGCCCTGCGCCATCAGAAAACGCAGCCCACCGGCTGCAATGGGGTCCTTTGTCCCTGGATCTCCAGATGCGTCAAGCCTTTTGCGGCGAAAACCCGTTGCCGTTGTCGGGCAAGGAATTCGACCTCCTCCAGGCGCTGATGGAGCATCCCGGCTGGATCGTCACCCGGGAGGGTTTGCTGGAACGGGTCTGGGGTTATGATTTTGAAGGGGAATCCCGGACGGTGGATATGCACATCGCCAATTTGCGGCGGAAGCTTGAACAAAGCGGCGGGCAGGCGGCCTGGATCCAGACTCAGCGCGGATTCGGCTACCGGCTGACCCCTTCCGCCGAAAACGGAAAGGTTGAAGACGTCCAATGAGAAAAAAACTGATCATCACCAATATGGTCATCATCCTGATCGCCGCCGTGATTACTGCAGGATTCATTTACTCCGCCGTCTCAAAGATCCAGCAGGAAGCGGCCGCCAACCGTCTGATGGAAACCGCACAGATGCTGCTTCTGGAGGCCGAGAAGCTGGATCCGTCGGAACTCGGTGAACTGGCCGATCGCTGGGGCGCCCAGAAGGGCGACTACCGCATCACCTTCATTCAAAAAGACGGCACCGTTCTGGGAGACTCCGGAGCAGCCGAACAGACCATGGAAAACCACAGCACCCGGCCGGAAGTTCTGGAAGCCTGGGCAACCGGCCGCGGAGAGGATCAGAGGATCAGCGCCACAACCGGCGCGCCTTCCCTCTATGCCGCCGCCACCGATTCCGCCGGCTTGCTGTTGGTCCGAGTGGCTTTGCCGCTGCATGAATTGGAGCTGATCCAAAAAGCCGTGGTCAATCGCTCGGTTTTAGCTGTCTTTATAGCCTTGATCATTGCGTTGATCTTGCTGAACCAGCTGTCCGCCCGGCTCCTGAAGCCCCTCCAGCGCCTGCGTCAGGCAACCCAAAGCATGGCCGCCGGGCATTATGAGACCCGGGTACCCCCTGAAAAGGATGAGGCGGGCGCTTTGGGGAAAGACTTCAATCATATGGCCGAGACCCTTCAGCAGACCCTGGACAGGCTCCAGCAGCAACGCCTGTTGGTGAATACCGTTCTGAACCACGTTTCCACCGGCATCATTGCCATCGATGCTGAAGGCCGGCTGCTCCTGGCCAATCCTTTGGCCCGGGAGATCTTTCGCCTGCCTCTCGGCAAACCCGCCAGCACATTGGACAGCAACCTGCTCCACCGGGATCCGGAGCTCTGGAAGCTTCTTGAAAAGACACTAAGGACCCGCGAAATCCAGGAAACCGAATTGAACCGCAGACGGTTTTACCAAGTGACCACCGCCCTTCTGCCCATGGAAGCCCAAAAGGAGGCTGCCGGGGAAACTGGTGCCCCGGCCGAAGCCCGGCCGGCAAAGCAAGGCGTGGTCATGGCCATTCAAGACTTGACCAGGATTCGGAAGCTGGAGGAACTGCGCACAGAATTCGTATCCAATGCAACCCATGAGCTGAGAACCCCCTTGACCTCCATCCAGGGTTACATCGAAACCCTGAGCAGCCATGCCGATCTGACCTCGGAAGTCAAGTCGGAGATCCTGACGATTTTGGAAATCGAGAGCCATCGACTGTCCAATCTGATCGACGACATGCTGACCTTGTCCGAGATCGAAAACCGTCCCGCCTCCATCAACGAGGAGAGCTGCGTACCCACTGAAATCGCCAGAGAGGTCATTCAGCTGCTGCAGCCTCAGGCGGACCAAGCCGGCATCACCCTTTCTCTGGAGTCCTTAAGCGCTCCGCGGATCCAGGCCAGGAAAGACTGGCTTCGCCGGATGCTGATCAATCTGATCGACAACGCCATCAAGTACAACAAGAAAGGTGGCCAGGTGACGGTCATCATCGATTCCCCAAGCCCTCAGCGTCTGCGTATTGCTGTGGAGGATACCGGCATCGGCATCCCTCAGGAACATGTCAACCGGATCTTTGAGCGGTTCTATCGTGTGGATAAAAGCCATTCCCGCGAAACCGGCGGCACCGGATTGGGGCTGGCCATCGTCAAGCATCTGGTCCAATTGTACGGCGGCATGGTCCAGGTCAGCAGCGAAGAAGGCAAGGGCACCCGTTTTGTCATCGAGCTGCCGGCGGAGCAGGTCGCAGAAACCCTTTAATTTTGATTATCATGCCGGAACGGATGTGCATTGCATAGACCATCCCGGCATGATTTTTTTATTTCTTTTCAATGGATGCCAAATGTTCTATAATGTATATGTTATTGTATGATTTAGCTGGAAAGCGGGTGTTTCCCCTGAGCCTCAAAGAACTGAAAGAGTGGGTCATATTACTGGCCTCGGCCGTGGCCATCGCGCTTTTGCTGCGAGCCTTCGTGATTGAACCGCGCCATGTGCCAACGCCTTCCATGGTTCCGACCATCATGGTCGGCGACCGTCTTTATGTTGAAAAGCTGACGCCGCGATTCGGCAAGCTCAAACGCGGTATGATCGTGACCTTCAAGGCGGAAGAACAGACCGGCGAGTCTGAATATCTGGTCAAGCGGCTGATCGGCATCGGCGGCGACACCGTGGAAGTGCGGGACAAGCAGCTTTACGTCAACGATCATGCGGTGGACGAGCCTTATCTGGCCGAACCGATGAATTCGGATTTCCCCCGGACCGAGGTGCCTGAAGGCAAATACTTCGTCTTGGGCGATAACCGGAACCAGTCTCTGGATTCCCGGTACTGGGGCTTCGTCAATGCCGAGGATGTGAAAGGACAGGCGCTGTTCATCTATTATCCCTTCAGCGAAATGGGCAGCCTTTGGAACCAAAGCATGGCGTTCTTAGACTGAGTTTGATTTCCTGGAAAAGGGAGCTTAAACCAGAAAAAAGCGTAGACTTTTAATAGTCTGCGCTTTTTTCTTTTGGCACATTTTCTCTGCATTGCTCGCTCAGGCTTCCTCGCTCCCCCCGTCCCTTTTGTGCGTCGGCCCGCAAAAAGTCACCGTCCCCCCAAAAGCAAAAAGCTCAAAACCTTATTCGATCCGCTCAAAAATCAGCGGCTGCGGCGCCGGCTTCTCCGGGCCGATGGCGATGGCCGCCAGCAAGATCTTTTCTGCCTGGGCCACAGAGGCTTCAGACGATGTATGCAGCTGAGCGATCACTTCCCCCGCCGCCACCGCCTCCCCGATTTTTTTCAAAAGCAGGATCCCTGCCTGGTGGTCGATGGCCGCACCCTTGGTTTCGCGCCCCGCTCCCAGCACCATGGCGGCGATCCCGCATTGATCCGTTTTCATGGCTGTGATGAAGCCGTTCTTTGCCGCACAGACCGGATGCACGATGGGTGCGCAGCCGAAGACGGCTGGATCATCCAGAACCGAAGGATCGCCTCCCTGAGCGGCAATCATCGCCTTCATCCTGTCCAAAGCCGCGCCGCTGGATAAGGCTTTTCCTGCCAGTCCGCGGCATTCCTCCAAGGTTCCTTTCTTGGCCAGAAACAGCATGTTGGCGGCCAATTCCAGACACACCTCCGTCAGGTCCTCCGGCCCATTCCCTTTCAGAGTTTCCGCCGCTTCTATGACCTCCAGGGCATTGCCGATGGCATAGCCCAGCGGAATGTCCATGTTGGTGATCAGGGCCACGGTTTTCCGGCCGACCTTGTCGCCAATGGCCACCATCGTCTTCGCCAGCTGCAGGGCGTCCTCCATCGTCTTCATAAACGCGCCGCAGCCGGCTTTCACATCCAGGACAATGGCGTCGGCGCCGGCAGCGATTTTTTTGCTCATAACAGAGGATGCAATCAACGAGATATTGTCCACCGTCGCCGTCACATCCCGCAGCGCATACAGCAGCTTGTCTGCCGGGGCGATGTTGCCGCTTTGCCCGATGACGCACAGCCCCTGCTCCCGGACGATCCGCAGGAATTCTTCCTTCTCCAGTACCGTGCGAAAGCCGGGAATCGATTCCAGCTTATCCACCGTGCCCCCCGTATGGCCCAAGCCCCGGCCGGACATCTTGGCCACCGGTACGCCGCAGGCCGCCACGACGGGCGCCACGATCAGGGTGGTTTTATCGCCCACCCCGCCGGTGCTGTGCTTATCCACCTTGATGCCCGGGATTGATGAAAGATCCACCTGATCGCCGGACTTGGCCATAACTTCCGTAAGCCAGGCGGTTTCATGGTCGTCCATTCCCTGGAAATACACCGCCATCAGCCAGGCGGCGATTTGATAATCCGGAATTTCGCCTTTCGTATACCCGTTGATGATAAAGGCGATCTCCTCCTGGGTCAGCACGCCGCCATCCCGTTTCTTTAAGATCATGTCAACCATCCGCATGTGGACCATCCTCCGATCCTGCCTCAGCAGCATTTATCCCCGTCAACGGCTTGCCTGGTCATAAGGCTGACCCGCAGCCTTAGGCGCCTGGGAAGTTTTGGACGTAAAAGCCAGCACGATCAGTGTCGCAATATAAGGCGTCATTTTATAAAAATAGCTGGGGATCGGCAGCGCGCTGAGAAACGGGATTCCGGTATAGGCTGCAGCCAGCGTCTTCATAACCCCGAACAGAAAGGCTGCAAATAAGATCCGTTTGGGATTCCATTGCCCGAAAATCAACACGGCCAGGGCTAAAAACCCATATCCGGTGACTGTGGCGTTGAAGTTTGTGGAGGTGGGGATCACGAAAATCAATCCGCCGATCCCGGCCAGTGCTCCGGAGATCATGACCCCTGCATACCGGATCCCCCGCACCTTGACGCCCACGGAGTCAGCCGCCTGAGGATGCTCGCCGCAGGCCCGGAGACGCAGCCCGAACCTTGTTTTATAGAGAACCACATAGGAGATTCCCAGAATGCTCAGGCCTAAAAAAGTGGTCAGATATGTGTTCTGGAAAAACATCGGTCCGATGAGCGGAATCTTGCCTAGACCCGGAATGGAATCAAAGCGGAATTCATTTTTGAACTGAACCTGCTGAACCGTCTGGATCATACGGGCGACATAGATGGCAAAGGCCGGCGCAAACATGTTTAGCGCTGTTCCGCTGATGACCTGGTCCGCATTCATATTAATGGCAGCATAGGCATGGAGAAGGGAGAACACCATCCCGGACAAGGCCGAGACACACAAAGCCAGCATCAGCAGCAACTGGCTGCTCAAGGCGTAATTCGCCTGGCAGAAGTTGATAAAAAATATGCCAATAAAAGCTCCCATGACCATGATGCCTTCCAATGCGATATTCACCACCCCGCTGCGTTCCGAAAACATGCCGCCCAAGGCCACCACCAGAAGGG
>CALMWJ010000022.1 GCA_937873525.1 uncultured Peptococcaceae bacterium
TCAGGCTTTGGCGAGAACGGTGATCTCTTCGCAGATCAGATCGCCCATATGGGAACAGCTGACCTGGGTCTTGCCTTCGATATGGATGTCGGCAGTCGCATAACCTTTCCCTAATACCTTTTCAACAGCGGTTTCGATGATCTGGCTTTCCCGGGGCATATCGAAGGCAAAGCGCAGCATCATGGCGGCTGAGAGAATGGTGGCAACGGGGTTGGCGATGTTCTGGCCGGCAATGTCAGGCGCTGATCCATGAATGGGTTCGTATAAGCCGGGGCCCTCCGAGCCAGTGCTCATGGAGGGGATCATTCCAATGGAGCCGGTCAGCATGCTGGCCTCGTCGGAGAGGATATCCCCGAACAAGTTCTCGGTGACGATCACGTCAAATTGGGAGGGATCGTGGATCAGCTGCATGGCGCAATTGTCCACCAGCATGTCATTGTATTTGACCTCGGGATATTTTTCTTTGACCTGATGCATGATCCGCCGCCAAAGGCGGGAGGAGTCCAGTACGTTGGCTTTGTCCACGGAGGTGACGATCTTGCGGCGCTGCATGGCCAGGCGGAAGGCTGTCTCCGCAATGCGGCGGATCTCGCTTTCCGAATAAACCAGCAAGTCCTGGGCTTCAGTTTCACCCTTCGAATTAACGTAGGTTTTACGCTCTCCGAAATAAAGTCCGCCGATCAATTCACGGACCACTACCAGATCCAGGCCTTTCTCCAGGATGGCGCTTTTAAGAGGGCTGGCGCTTCTTAAAGCGCTCATCAGCTTGACCGGACGGATGTTGGCATAAAGGCCTAAAGCGCTTCTCAAATCCAGCAAGGCCCGTTCCGGCCGAAGATGCTTTTCAAGGCCGTCCCACTTGGGCCCGCCCACGGCACCCAACAGGACGCTGTCCGCTTCCTTGCAGTGCTGCAGCGTTTCTGACGGCAGTGGTAAGCCGGTCTGATCAAAGGCACTTCCGCCGGCAAGAAGGAAGTCATATTCGAAGTGATGGCCAAAGGCTTCTTCGATCCGTGTCAGAACTTTGACAGCCTCCGTGACGATCTCAGGTCCGATCCCATCCCCGGAAATCACAGCGATTTTTTTATTCATTGTTGGTGCCTCCATTTTTGATGGCGTTCAGAAGGCCGTTGTGACGGATGATGTTTTTAATGAAGGGAGGGAAGGGCTGAGCCTGGTACTGCTCATTTTTTGTGATGTTTTGGATTACGCCGCTGTCGAAATCGATGGCGATCTGGTCGCCGGCTTCGATCTTTTCGGCAGCTTCCGGACATTCTAAGATCGCAAGCCCGATGTTGATGGAATTGCGGTAGAAAATACGGGCAAAGGAGGCGGCAATGACGCAGGCGATGCCGCTTGCCTTGATGGCGATCGGGGCGTGCTCTCTGGAGGAACCGCATCCGAAATTGCTGCGGGCAACGATGACGTCTCCCGGCTGGACGCTTCCGGCAAAGGCGGGATCGATATCCTCCATACAATGGCGGGCCAAAGCCTGAGGATCCGAGGTGTTGAGGTAACGGGCGGGAATGATCACGTCGGTGTCAACATTGTCACCATACTTGAATACTTTGCCGCGAACGATCATATGGAGACCTCCTTCAATTGGCCGGGCGCCGTCAGCTTGCCGGTTATGGCGCTTGCCGCGGCAACCGCCGGGCTGGCAAGATAAATTTCAGACTGGGTATGGCCCATGCGGCCGACAAAATTCCGGTTGGTGGTGGCGACACAGCGTTCTCCCTGGGCCAGGATCCCCATGTGACCGCCCAGACAGGGGCCGCAGGTGGGGGTCGAAATCGCACAGCCGGCATCCAGCAGGATTTCAAGGTAGCCCAGCTTCATGGCCTCCTTATAAATGGCCTGGGTTGCCGGAATGACGATGACCCGGACGCCTTTGGCGACGTTGCGGCCTTTCATGATTTCCGCCGCGATGCGGATATCGCTGAGTCTGCCGTTGGTACAGGATCCGATGACCACCTGGTCGATGGGGATGTCGCCGAAATCCTTTGGCGTGCGCACGTTTTCAGGGAGATGGGGGAAGGCCACGGTCGGTTCGATCCCGGAGAGATCAATGGGAATTACCTGGCTGTACGCTGCGTCATCGTCCGCATAAAAAACCTTGTATTCGCGCTGGACACGGCCTTTCATGTATTCCCGGGTAACGTCATCCACCTCGAAGATGCCGTTTTTTGCGCCCGCTTCGATGGCCATGTTGGCCATCGCCAGACGGTCGTCCATGGTCAGATTGGCCAGACCGCTGCCGCAAAACTCCATGGATTGGTAAAGGGCCCCGTCAACCCCCAGCATGCCGATGATATGGAGGATGACGTCTTTGCCGCTGACATCGGGCTGCAGTTTCCCAGTTATAACGAATTTGATGGCAGGGGGAACTTTGAACCAGACCTTGCCCGTGGCCATGGCCGCGGCCAGGTCGGTGCTGCCGACGCCTGTGGAGAAGGCCCCCAGAGCGCCATAGGTGCAGGTATGGGAATCGGC
>CALMWJ010000023.1 GCA_937873525.1 uncultured Peptococcaceae bacterium
ATCATTCTTTTTTTAGGGAGCATGTTCAGCATTGCTTCGATCCTTGATGAAACCGGCGCCTTGAATGCCGCGGTCAACCTGTTAAGCCCTGTGTTGACCCAAATCCCGCCATTTCCCATGATCTTGGTTTTTCTTCTGGTGACCGCCCTCTTTGCAAACATCCTGGACAACTCCGTCGCGGCACTGCTAATGGCGCCCTTTGCGACGGCCTTATGGAAGTCGGGAGCCATCACCATCAATCCCGATGCGCTCCTGATGGCGGTTGCTGCCGGCGCCAGTCTCGGGTTGGTGGTTCCCTCTCATCAGGCGACCATGGTCGTTATGGAAAGCATGGAATTCCCTCGGAAAGCCTTTATTAAAACCGGCGCTGCAATCTGTACAGCAGCCGCATTGCTTTCAGCCTGTGTGATTTGGATCGTATGGTGCTAAGCGGCGCAAACATGAAATCTGAGGAGGTATTGACGGATGGAATTCAAGCAGATTTACACACCGGGACTTGCCCATTGTTCTTATGTGATCGGAGGGAAAAACGCTTGTGTTGTTGTCGATCCGGCCCGAGAGGTTACCCAGTACATCAAAATAGCAGATTCCTATGGACTTCCGATCAAGGGCATCGTTGAGACCCATTTGCATGCCGATTTTGTGTCAGGGCATGCTGAGCTTAGGGAATTGACCGGGGCAACCATCTATATCACGAAAAAAGCAAATGCGGAATTCGAACATTATGCGGTTGAGGATGAGGAAATGATCGAAATCGACACGCTCCTTTTCCAGATGCTGGATACGCCCGGCCATACACCGGAATGCTCGACTTATCTCGTGTCGGATCTCGAGCGGGGGATTGAACCTGCCGTGGCGTTTACCGGGGATACGCTGCTGGTGGGCGATGCGGGGCGGCCGGACCTTTTTCCGGACATCAAGGAAGAACTGGCATCCAAGCTGTATCATAGCCTCCGCAGATTTGAAGCGCTTGGAGACAATATTGAGCTGTATCCGGCCCATGGTGCCGGATCCTTATGCGGCAAGGCCCTTTCTTCAAAGCTCTCCTCGACCATCGGTACAGAAAAAATCCATAATTCCGCCATGCAAAAGCATCCCGAAGAGGCCTTTATCCGGAGCTTCATTGAGGACATGCCGGAAGCGCCAGATCATTTTTCGCGGTGCTCGGAAATCAACCGAAAGGGCGCGCCGGCCATTTCAAAACTCGACAAACCGATGGCTTTATCGCCCGATGAATTTTATAAGCTGAGTCGATCCGGGCATCTCGTGGTGGACACCCGTGACCAGCTCGCTTTTGGCGCGGCGCATATTCCCGGGGCTTACGGCTTGAGTCTGAAGGGCAATTTTGCAACGTTTTCCGGTTGGGTCTTGCCCCCGGACCAGCCGATCCTCTTGGTTCTGGAAGACAAGAACGATTTGCCGGTGGTTTTGAAAGCCCTTTACAGTGTGGGACTTGATCAGGTTGCGGGATACCTTGAAGGCGGGATGGCCGCCTATGCCGCCAGCGGTCTCGAAACGGCCCGGCTTGAAAGCATCTCCGTCACTGAAGCCAGGGAACGGTATGCAAAAGGCGAGATCCTGCTTGTGGACACCCGCTTGAAAAGCGAATGGGATCAGGGACACATAGAGTGTTCTTATCATATTCCGGCCCCCGATGTTCGAAAAATGCACCCGCTTCTAAAGGGGGATCTTCCGGTGGCCTTTATCTGCAACTCAGGCAACCGGTCCTTGCTGGCCGCCAGTCTGATGCTTAATTTAAGCGGTCAGAAAGAGGTGCTCAACGTCATCGGCGGTACCACCGCCTGGATCAGACTGGGTTACAAGACGGTTAAGGGAGGAGAGGATCATTGTGAAATACCTGTTCGTTGATCTTTGGCCTTGGTGGCTGGGAGGCATCGCCATCGGAGTCCTGGTCCCCCTAATGTATTATTTTTTGAACACGGCCTTGGGTGTATCCACAGGGTATGGCAACTTTGTGAAAATTATTATGCCGGCTTCAAAGCTGAGATGGTTGAATTCGAATCCATACAAAAACAAATACAACTGGCGGTTTGTCTTTATTCTTGGGATGATCGTCGGCGGCTTTCTATCCGCCCGTTCATCCGGGATGCCTTGGCTGTCGGATTCCATGGGGATCTTTACAGACACCTTAAAGTGGTCCTTGGTTCCCAATATCCTTTGGTTTTTTGCAGGGGGGACTCTGCTGGGCTTGGGCGCGCGTCTGGCCAATGGCTGCACCTCGGGCCACAGCATTCATGGCTTGGCCACCCTGCAGAAGTCAAGCTTGGTTGCCACGGTGTTTTTCCTGATTTTTGGCGTCTTAACGACCTATTGGATCAGGGTTTTCCTGTTTGGAGGTGCTTGACATGAAAAACCGGATGGGGTATCTTCTGACTGGGATTTTCTTTGGATTTGTCCTGAGCCGTACCGGAGCTTCCGACTATAATTACATTTATTGGATGTTTTCGGGGGTCGATCTCAAGCTGGCCTTGCTGATGGGAACCGCAATCGTGGTCGGGGCCATTGGCATGATGATTCTAAAAGCGCTGGGCAACAAGGACATCCACGGCCAAGAGATTGAAATCAACCGAAAGCCTCTCAACCGAAACACGGTAATCGGAGGGATGCTGTTCGGCGTCGGCTGGGCAGTGTCGGGGGCGTGTCCCGGTACCGTATTGGCCCAGATCGGCGAAGGAAAAATCCTGGGGCTGTTTACCTTTCTGGGGATGGTTTTCGGCACCTACCTCTATGCCTTAATGGCGGAGAAGAATCCTGAGCTTTAGGATGTTCTGCCGGAGGACCCTATGAGGGGCCGGCAGCCATGCCGGAAAACAATATAACTTCGGAGGCGTTCCCATGGAAAAACCAATGCTGAAAAAACTCATTGAGGTTGCCGCGGGAAAGATGCCCGCCGATACGGTCATCAGGAACTGCAAGGTCACCGATGTCTTCAATTCCGAAATCATCGAAGGGGACATTGCCCTTTGTGATGGCTTGATCGCGGGGATCGGAAGCTACAAGGGGCTTCATGAAATCCATGCAGATGGTCTCTATGCGGCGCCCGGCCTTATCGACAGTCATATCCACATCGAATCGTCCTTCTTAAGCCCTGAGGAATTCGGGCGGCTGGCGGTCCCCCGCGGCACAACCACCCTTATCGCCGATCCCCATGAAATCGCCAACGTGTGCGGACTCAAAGGTCTGAATTATATGATCGAAGCATCCAAAAAGACGGTGCTTGATATTCAGTGGATGCTTCCCTCCTGTGTGCCGGCGACGCTCTTCGAACATGCGGGCGCTGTGATCGACGCGGCGGCTATGGCTGAGCCTTTCGCCCGCGGGGAGATTCTTGGGCTTGGAGAATTCATGGACTTCCCCGGTGTGGTCGGCGCTCGTGACGATTGTCTGGAAAAGCTTCTTGCGGCAAAGCTTCAAGGGAAAGTCATCGACGGGCACAGCCCGGGGATCCAAGACAAAGCGCTGAATGCGTATGCCGCAGCCAGGATCCGGACGGACCATGAGTGCTCGACGGTGGAGGAAATGCTGGATAGGATCTCCAGAGGCATGTATGTTTTGCTGCGGCAGGGCTCGGCCTGCCGAAACCTCAGGGAATTGCTCAAAGGGGTAACCAGCAGGAACAGCCGACGCTGTCTGCTCTGCACCGATGACTGCCAGCCCAGAACATTGATGGCAGACGGCCATATGGACCATCATTTGCGCCTATGTGTTGAGGAAGGGCTCGATCCCTTGACCGCCCTTCAGATGGCGAGCCTGAATGCGGCCGAGTGCTACGGACTTCAAGACCGGGGCGCCATCGCACCGGGTTTGAGGGCGGATATTGTTCTTTTTGATAATTTGAAGGATTTCAATGCCCAGAGGGTGTGGATCGGCGGCCGTGAGGCGGCTTCGGCGGGAAAATACATCCTGCCGGTCCATCCCTATGATCCCTCGGAAACGAAGGGGAGCTTTCACGTCAAGGACTTTACCGTCGAAAAGCTGCGCCTGCCTATTGCCTCGGACCGGGCCCATGTGATCAGGATCATACCCGGCGGCGTTGTGACGGCCAAGGAGATTGCAGATATCCAACGGGACCACAAGGGGGATTTTGTTCGAGATTCCACGAAGGACATCGTTAAAATCGCGGTGGTGGAACGCCATCAGAATACCGGCAACGTTGCAGTCGCCCTGCTGGCGGGGTATGGCATTCGAAAAGGTGCGGTGGCGCTTTCCATTGCCCATGATTCTCACAACATCATGGCCGTCGGTGTCGATGATGAGGATATGGCCTTTGCGGTGCGGGCCTTGATCCGGCAAGGCGGCGGGATCGTTCTCGCGGAAGGCCGGCGAATCGTGGAAAGCATGCCGCTGCCGATCGCCGGTCTGATGAGCGATCAAAGCGGGGAATGGGTCGACAAAAAGCTGACGCAAATCCATCAGGCTGCCCACGATGTGCTGGGAGTCAGCCGGGATGTGGAGCCGATGATGACCCTGTGCTTTATGGCCTTGCCGGTCATTCCTGAAATCAAATTGACCGATATGGGGTTGTTTGATGTTGCGAAGTTTGAATTTATTCCCATTGAAGCATAGGGGATGGCTATGAAAAAGCGAGCCGTTTGTCAACGCGCAAACGGCTCGCTTTTTGTTCGGGATGATGGGGCGATGCTGCATTAGATACAAGTCCATCCCCCGTCGCAGGGGATGATCGCTCCGGTCACATAGGCCGATTCATCGGCAGCCAGATAAACGATCGTGCTGTCAAGCTCGCCGTCTGTGCCTGGTCTGCCCATCGGTGTAGAGCGTTGAATAAAGGCGCCCATCGCTGTCAGCATCTCAGCGTTGACGGCTTCAGAGGGGAAAAAGCCGGGACAGATCGCATTCACTGTGACGCCTTTTAAGGCCCATTCGGCAGCTGCTGCACGCGTGAAATTCACAATTCCGCCCTTGGCGGCGTGATAAGCAGCCACTGGCACATCCCGGTTCCCAACCATGCCGAAAATGGATGCGATGTTGATGATCCTGCCATAGCCGTTTTTAAGCATTTCTTTACCAAATTCACGGGTGCATCGAAAGACAGCGGTCAGATTTAGGTCGATTTGTTTTTGCCATGCGTCATCGTCCAGAAGCTCCAGCGGTGCGGAAGCGCCGCCGCCTGCGTTATTAACCAGGATGTCGACCTTGCCGAATTCTTGGATGACCAGGGCGACCGCATTCTGAATGTCTTCTTGGCGAGTCACATCACACTGCGAAGGCAAGCACTTCACACCAAGTGCCCGAAGCTCTTCCGCAACCGCCTCAAGCTTCTCTTTACGCCTTGCAAGAAGCACCACATCAGCGCCTTGCTTTGCCAATGCCAGGGCGAACTGCCTGCCTAGACCCCCGGAGGCACCGGTTACAACTGCGATTCTGCCGGATAAATCAAACATATCCTCACCTCTTTCCACGAATTATGGTCCAAATTGCCGGCTGGAGTGTGGGCGGCATTTTAAACGGATTTTACCTTGCCGACAAATTCCTTGGCGCCTTTGGCTAAAAGTGAAAAGGCGCTGGTCAGGAGAATATGGACACCGCGGTTCAAATATTTTTCAGGCGTTTCCCCCGCCCTTAAGACGGAGCCAAAAGCCTTCCCGGATCCGATCCCCAGATCCAAAGCCTTCTGAAAGGCAGCTTCGACCTCGGGGTGGCCGGTTTGTCCTGGATATCCCATATCCTGTGACAAATCTCCCGCGCCCATGATCACCCCATCTAGATCGGCCACGCTAAGGATTTCCTGGATGTTTTCAATGGCTTCCCGGCTTTCAATGATGGCAAAAACCATGGTTTCCCGATTGGCCTCCGCCACATATTCCGTCATAGGCCTGCCCATTCCGTAATCCGCGGCCCGGGCAGAGGTCAAGCCGCGTTCCCCCCGGGGATAATACTTAACGGCGCGAACGACCCGTTCTGCTTCCTCGCGATTTCTCACACCGGGCATGATGACACCCATGGCGCCAACATCCATATAACGAAGAACGATTTCAGGAGAATTTTGGGGCACCCGGACCAAGGGGACGATGCCCCGCGCTTCTGCCGCCAGGACTAAAATTTCGCAGTCCTTTTCGCTTAAGGGTCCTTGTTCCGCATCAATAAACACAAAATCAAAGCCAGCCAGGGCACTGATCTCCACCAGTGCAGGCAGCGCTGCAGAGATCATGCAGCCTGTGACAGATCCCCCTTTTTTAATTTTTTCTTTTAAAGCGTTCACGTACAAGCGACGACACTCCCATTCACATGATGTATTTTCTTCTATTTTATCGGCTGGCAAGGCCCATGAAAAGGAAAAATATTGACCGGAAGTATGAAATATTTGTTTTGTTCCGGATCCGGACCCGTTATAATGGCTTCATAAAAGAAGCGAAGAAGACATTAAAGGGGATTCTGAAAATGTGTAAACCATGTTTTGTGTCTTGGAGCGGGGGAAAGGATTCATGCCTTGCATTGTACAAAGCCAAGGAACAAGGCTTTGCGCCTCAAAAATTGCTGACCATGTTCAGTCTGGAAAATGACATCAGTTCAGCGCACCGGCTCAAGGAGTCGGTGATCAAAGCGCAGGCTTTGGCCCTTGGCATGGATCATGTCACGGGCAGGGCCCGGTTTGAAGACTATGAAAAAATATTTATTGAGAATCTGATCGAATTTAAAAAACAAGGCATCGGCTATGGGGTTTTCGGGGACATCGACTTGAAAGAACACAGGCAGTGGGAAGAGAATGTTTGCCGAAAGGCTTCCATGACGGCGGTTCTGCCCCTTTGGCAGCGCGACCGGAAAGATATTGTGCTGGAATTTTTGGAGCTGGGGTTCAAGGCCAAGATCATTGTTGTGAACACAGCCCAAATGGACATGCGGTTTTTGGGACAGGATTTGAGCGTGCTGCTTTTGAAAGAAATTGAAGCCCAGGGCGCCGATGTTTGCGGTGAAAATGGAGAATATCATACCGTGGTCTATGATGGACCGACGTTCAGAAAGCCTGTGGATTTACAATTCGGACACCGGATCATCCCGGTGGGTGAAACCTGGGCTCAAATCGAGGTGGATGCACAGAATCGCTGATCACAGCAGAAATTTGGTAAAATATTGGGACAGGCCACCCGGTCTGTCGCCTCATCCCGGACCACCGCCGCCGCTGATTGGCGGTTTTTCTTTTTTAATATATACAATTTGCCTGATCCTAAGCCACGCGATGGTCAAAATATTCATATTTTGAAAGGGAATATTGATAGAACCAAACCCTTCCGAAAGGTTAAATTATGATTGAGGTGATGAACCATGACAAATAGCAGACCAAGTCTAATAGAGGAGAACATCAAATGCTCCTGCAAAGGGAACAATCTTGACAAGCTGCTGCAGCCCAATATCCTGATGATTCTTGCGAGGCAGAATTTACATGGCTATATGGTGATCCAGGAATTGGAGCGCCGAAATTTGTTCAACGATGAAAAAGCAGACAATGCCGGGGTGTACCGTGCCCTGAAAACCTTGGAAGATCGGGAAATGGTGCGTTTTGAATGGGTCCTGGACGAGACGGGACCTGCCAAAAAGAATTATTTGATCACTGAAAAGGGCAAAGCCTGCCTGGGCCATTGGGTCGAGACGCTGGAGGCTTATAAAACTATGATTGGAAAGATCATTGCAGATGCGAAGGAAGTCTTGAAGGAGGACGCATAAGGAGACCGAGCTGGAAGCTATATCAATCAAGGAGGAATGAAAATGCAATTTATAGGAAAGCGACTCAATGCACCATTATTAGGTGCACCCGGCTGTAAATTAACGAATACCACATTGAAGGAAAATCTACTGAACGCAGACCAGCAGTTTGAATCCCTGCAAAGACTTTACGAAAAATTCCAGCCCGACATCATGCTGCCGATGATGGAGCTGACCGTTGAAGCGGATACACTGGGGATGGGGGTAAGGATTCCGGAGAATGACAATCCTGCTGTTGTTGAGCATAAGGTATCCGGTTTGTCCGATTTTGAGGGTGTCGTAAGGAATTACAAAGGGATCAGCGACAGGATGAAGGTATTTATTGATGTGATGTCAAAAATGTCTTCAAAGCTCCCCGCGTCCGTGGTCAACCTAGCCTATGTCATTGGGCCGTTTACCTTGGTTGGAGAGCTTATGGGGGTTGAGAATGTTTGCATATCTTCCATTATGGAACCTGACTTTATGAAGAGACAACTGGAATTTTGCAATCAAGTCATCGGTGATTACGCCAATGAACTGTTCAATGCCGGCGCAGATGGAATCGTGGTTTTGGAACCGACGGCCATGCTGCTTTCTCCGGAGGGCTATGTGGCGAATTCTTTAGAACCATTTAAAGATCTGTTGGAAATCGTGACCAATAAAAATCTGATCCTCCATATTTGTGGAAACACGATGCACTTAGTCGAAGGAATGTGCAAGACCGGAACCATCGGGTTGAGTCTGGATACAGCGGTTGATTTCAGCAAATTGAAAGATAAGGTGCCTAAAAACATTGCGTTGATCGGAAATGTGGATCCGGTAAACATCATGTTGCAAGGCACACCGGAGAACGTTGAAGCTGCAGCTCAAAAATTGATCAATGATATGAGTGATACGGATAATTACATTTTAAGTACTGGATGTGATCTGCCGCTTGATACACCAATGGAAAACATCGAAGCTTTTATGAGAGTTGCCAGAAAATGGAAAAAAGACGTTCAATCGCTGACTTGAGTGTATTTCTTCGAAAAGAATTGATCGAGGTGAATAAAATGGATCAAATCATCATTATCGGGACACAGCCGCCTTGCCCACGATGCAAGCTTCTGACGGAGGTCGTCACTCAAAAGGCAAAGGCCATGGGCTTGAAGGCTGAAATCCGGCATATTGCCTACACAAGTCCCGAAGCCGCAGAAATCGCCGCCACCGCAGGCCTTGTTCCGGGAACCGCGAAGGATGTGGCAAAAAAGACGGGTCTTGAAATCCGATGGGATGATGCGTCAGAAATCCCGCAGATCTTCAAAAACCAAATCGAAAACCTGGACCTGGATTTAAAACCATATTCGCAATTATTCAAAGAAGTCGCCATTCTGGATCATGCCTTTAGGCCTTTTGAGAACATGGCCGAGGATTTGGGCATCCTGATGACGCCTGTTTTAATCATCAATGGCCGGGTGAAACACCGGGGCAGTGTGCCCTTGGTTTCTGAGATCGTCAACTGGCTGAATGAATTGTTATGAATGTGCGGTGCCGGCACAGTGTCTGGAAAGGATAGCCAGCGAAGCCGCCATGGGTTCGTTTTGAACGATGACGCCAGCCGGAACCTTCAGGCGGATAGGCGCAAAGTTCCAGATCGCCTTGATGCCGCTTGCGACGAAAGCATCACAAACCGCCTGGGCTTCCTTCGCCGGAACCGTCAGGATACCGATCCGGATGTTCATCGATCGGCATGTATCATTCAACATTCTGAAGGGATAAATCATCTTGCCGTTTATTTGGGTGCCGATGGCCTTTTCATCCACATCAAAACCTGCGGCAATGTTCAGGCCGTACTCTGAAAATCCTTGATAAGCCATCAGAGCATGACCAAGATTGCCTGCACCGGCCAGAACAGCCTCAATCTGGTTATCATAGCCCAAAACCATTTCAAGCCTGCGAATCAGAGGCTCAGCGGCATACCCGATTTTAGGCTTGCCGCCTTCACTGATTGCGGCAAGATCCTTTCTGACTTGGACATCGTTCAATCCCAAGGCCTCTGCGAGGGCTGTTGCGGAAATATGGACCGCACCGTCCATGGAAAGGGCCTTCATATAACTCAGATACAGCGGCAGACGCTGCAGCATCCGGACCGTAATATTGGCGTTCATTGTTTCCTCCGTCTTAGTCTAAAAAAGAGGCTGCTGCACAGGTTGCAGCAGCCTCCGGTTGTATCAGAGCATAGGCAGTTTAGAAATCGACTTCTGTATCGTAGTAGCAGCATTTTAGCAGCTTTTCCATTTCATCGGCCGAGGGCTGGCGAGGGTTGGAGCCTGTGCAGGCATCGCCGATTGCATGGACGGCGATGTCGTGAAGCCTTTCGAGGAAAGTGTTTTCCGGGACAAAGCCGTTTTCACAAGGGAAACTGTCGGGACCGTAGTTCTTGATGCACTGAGGAATGTTCAGTTCATCGTTCATTTTCCGAAGATAGGCAATAAGAAGCTGTACTTTTTCCTGATCGCTTTCGCCGCCCAATCCCATGAAGTCGGCAATGGCAGCATAGCGTTTTGCCGCATCTGCATTCTTTGCGTTGAATGCGATGACCTTCGGCAAATACATGGCATTGGCAGCGCCGTGGATGATATGGGCTCCGCAGTCAGCAAAAGCGGCGCCGGTCTTGTGGGCCATGGAGTGGACAATGCCAAGAAGCGCATTGGAAAATGCCATGCCGGCAAGGCACTGGGCATTGTGCATGCTTTCACGGCTGGCCATGTCGCCATGATAGGATTTGACCAGTTCATTTTGAATCATTTTAATGGAGTGCAAGGCAAGGGGGTCTGTGTAATCGCAGTGAGCGGCGGATACGTAAGCTTCAACGGAATGGGTCATGGCATCCATCCCGGTATGGGCCGCCAGCTTTTTAGGCATGGTTTCGGCGAGAGCGGGATCTACGATCGCCACGTCCGGCGTGATCTCGAAATCGGCGATCGGATACTTTATCCCTTTGCTGTAATCGGTAATGATCGAGAAGGCGGTAACTTCCGTTGCGGTGCCGGAGGTGGAGGAGATGGCGCAGAAACGCGCCTTATTGCGGAGGGCAGGGATGCCGAAGATCTTGCACATTTCTTCAAAGGTGATGTCTGGATATTCGTATTTGATCCACATGGCCTTTGCGGCATCGATGGGAGAGCCGCCGCCCATGGCAACGACCCAGTCGGGCTGGAACTTCATCATGGCTTCTGCCCCGCGCATGACGGTTTCTACGGACGGATCGGCTTCGATGCCTTCAAAAAGCTCAACCTCCATACCGGCCTCTTTTAGATATCCGACGGCTTTATCCAGGAAACCGTTGCGTTTCATGGAGCTTCCGCCAACGCAGAGGATGGCACGTTCGCCTTTAAAGGATTTCAGAGCCTCCAAGGCTCCGGGACCATGATATAAATCGCGCGGTAATGTAAATCTTGCCATTGTATTGAACCTCCTGTGAATCGATTTTTGATTTTGTGCTGGGGTTTTATGCTACGGATAGAATAGCATGAAATCGGAAGAAGGGATCATATGAAAACGGAATAACGGTATAATAATATCGATATGATAATATCGTAAAATGCGAGAGGCTAGTGCTGGATATCAAACTACATCACATAAAAAGGGTGAAAATTACGGCATGACCGGTCGCTCGGGACGATAAAGGACATATAAAAACCGTATATCGATATACAGATATCGATATACGGTCATCAAAGGGCAGGTTATTTATATTCCTGGAATGCAACCTCGTTTTTCATTTCGTACAATTTATTAAGGAAAAGCTTGTCGATCGGCGTGAGCTTATAATCCTGAGGGTATATAAAAACATCCTTAAAGGCATTGCCGCTGATGCTGCATCGGCGCTGGACCAGGTGATAACGATCAAGCAGTTCCTGCGGCAAGGGAGATGCCCACATAAACGTCTTCGGCACACGGGTCAGCAGTTCCAGTTCACTGCCCCGTTCATACACGAAAATTCTTTTAGAAAGCGGATCCCAGGCCGTATCGGACGGTTGGATCTCTGATAGCGGGAGATAAGGGACTGCCCGGTCGCCATGGATGATTTCGATGGAATTTTTCTTTAAGGCCTGCACCTCCAGCACGGCATCGGCAGCGTTCGGATGATGAGCCGGCATCAGGGCCAAGCATGAAAAGGCCCAGATCAGTTCGCTTGACAACCCCTTTTCTTTAAGATAATCGGTAAAATAGTTTTCGTGCCGGGTTTGATAACGGATGATCCCGAGATTGAAGCCGTTTTCTGTGATGTTCGTGATGGCCTGCATCGAATTGGTTTCCTGAATGGTGATTTCGATGCCTTTCTCCATGTCCAGTTCGGAGACAAAATGGGCAAAGCCGGCGGCAATATAGCTGCCGCGGGGAATCGAAATTTTCAGCGTCTGCCGCTTTTCACGATCATGCTGGGGGATATGGATGGATTCCATCCGGTTCAGCTGGACAAGAATGCGTTTGGCGTATTCCAGAAACTCTTTGCCTTGTGCGGTTGGACGGACGCCCTTTTTTGTTCTTTCGAAGATGACAATGCCCAGCGAATCTTCAAGCTCTTTGATCGACTTGCTCAGATTGGGCTGAGCCATAAAGAGATTTTCAGCGGCCTGGGAAATGGAACCTGTTTTTTCTACCTCGACGGCATATTTAAAGTGCAGTGTGTTCATTCAAATCCACACCCTTGCTTTCCTCGGTCATTTCATTTCTTAAGTGCTGGGACAGAACGGCCAGAGAAGCGGCCAGGTTTTCATTTTGAACCAGCACATGGTCGGGGGCATTCAATTTGATCAAAGCAAAATTCCAGATCGCCCGGACGCCGCTGCCCACAAGCCGGTCCGCCGCCTCCTGGGCAAATTCAGCCGGAACGGTCAGGATGCCGATATGGATATGCATCCGTTCACAGAGGTTCTGCAGTTTCTCAAGCGGGAAAACCTTTTTGCCGCAGACGACCTGACCGACGATGTCTTCGTCGATGTCGAAGGCGGCGACGATGTTCAAACCGAATTTGCTGAATTCATTGTTTCCCAGAAGGGCTTTGCCCAGGGAGCCGACACCCACAAGGACCGCATCCATGGTATTATTGTAGCCAAGATAATCCTCGATGTTGTCGATCAGCTCTTTGACCGGGAAGCCTGATTTTGGTTTTCCCTTGGAGGTGCAGATCATCGAGAGATCTTTTCTCACAAGAACTTCATTTAAATCCAAAACATTGGCCATGGCGGTCGCGGAAATGATTTGAACGCCGTTTTCATCGACTTTTCGAAGGTGCTGCAAGTAATAGGGCATTCTCTGAAGTGCTTGGACGGTTAGATTCACATCGTTTTTCATCCAGGTCCCACCCTTTCGATATCCTAATATCGATATTATATGGCGCCCGAAGCGGCACTGTCAATAGGATTATAAAAGCGCATGAAAAGCGGTGTGGAAGGTCGGGTTGTTTGCGGCAGCCCATAGGATTATAATTAAATCAAATAGATCGATTGAGTGGAGAGCGGACATGAGCGATTCGTCGGGCAGAACCGAACAAGACAGGATGTCTCATGAAGAAAAGGTCAGCCGCATTGTGAAACAGCTTCAGGCGCGCATCAGCACAGCACCCCTGAGTCTGAAAAAGAAAGCGGTTTCCCACGTCGTTCCCAAACCCAAGGACAAGAAATATTCAGATGAGCGGCTTGACATCAGCGATTTTGACGAGATCCTCCGCATCGATACGGAGCGGCAGATCTGCATCGCGGAGCCCGGCGTAACGTTTGCGAAGGTTGTTGAAAAGACCATCCGGTTCGGCTTAGTTCCGGTCATCGTGCCTGAACTGAAAACCATCACCCTCGGAGGCGCGGTTGCAGGGTGTTCCATCGAATCCATGTCCTACAAGCATGGCGGCTTCCATGACAGCTGCCTCGAATATGAGGTGGTGACGGCCAAGGGCGAGGTGCTGATCTGCACTCCGGACAACGAAAATCAATTATTGTTCCAGATGGTGCATGGGACCTTCGGCACTCTGGGAATCATCACCCGGATCATGTTCAGACTCCTCCCCTCAAAGCCCTTTGTGAAGGTAACTTATGAGAAATACGGGAGCCTGGAGGAATACAAGAAAGCCATCTGGGCGCATTATACGAAGCAAGATGTGGATTTTATGGACGGCATCCTTCATTCGCCGGAGCTTTATGTTTTGAGCACAGGCAATTTTGTCCAAAATGCGCCGTACACGCACAGCTATGACTGGATGAGGATCTACTATCTCAGCACAGTTCGGCGCAGTGAGGATTATCTGAAGACACCCGACTATTTCTTCCGTTACAATAAAGGCGTGACCAATGTCCATCCAAAATCCTTGATCGGGCGGCTTCTGTTCGGGAGGCTCATCAACTCAAACAGCACGCTGAGGTTCGCCAGGGTTTTCAGAAAACTCATTCCAACGGCGATGATCCCGATCACCGTGGATACCTTCATTCCCTTTTCGAAAATCGGGGAATTCATGGAATGGCACCAAAAAGAAATCGGTCATTTTCCGTTGTGGTGCGTTCCCTACAAGATCATTCACCAATATGAATGGCTGGCGGATGAATTCTCACGCAAAATCCAGGATGAATTGTTCCTTGACATCGCAATCTATGGTCTGCGAAGAAAAAATGCAGAATATTACTATAGGAGCATCGAAGAGAAGCTGATGGAGCTGGGCGCCATCAAGACGCTGATATCGACCAATATGTATTCTGAAGAGGAATTCTGGAGGATCTGGAACAAGGCGAACTATGACATGGTCAAGCAAAAAACAGACCCGGACAACATCTTCAGAGGTCTCTATGAAAAGACCTGCCGGTCATCCAGAGGATTTGGCAGGTAACGATGAAGGGGAGAAAAATGGAGCCTAAGATCATATTTGAAGACAAGCACCTGATCGTTGCTGTCAAGCCGCCTATGGTGCCTTCACAAAGCGATCAAACGAAGGATGAAGACATGATGAGGATCATCAGCGAGCATCTTGAATTAAAGCATCAGGGAACCGCGAAGCCCTATGTGGGACTGGTCCACAGGCTGGACCGTCCCGTGGGCGGCCTGATGGTGTTTGCAAAAACGGAATTCGCCAATGCAAAACTCAGTGAAGCCATCCGGCTTAAGCAATTCAAAAAGATCTATAATGCGGTGGTTTGCGGCAAGCCCGAGGTTTTTCAAGGCGAGCTCAGGGACCATCTGGTCAAACTGAGCACGGTGAACATGTCGAAAATCGCCGAGCCGGGGCAGAAAAACGCTAAGGAAGCCATCCTGAATTACGGCCTCGTGAAAACCGTCCGGACCGATGAATATGGGGAGCTGAGCCTCCTGAGAATTGAACTGAAGACCGGGCGGCATCACCAGATCCGGGTCCAGCTCGCCCATGCCGGGATTCCGATCTGGGGTGATACCAAATACAACCCGCTGTTTGTAAAAACAAAGGAATGGGTCCGGATCGCTTTGTGGGCGGCGGAGCTCTCCTTCAAGCATCCCAAAGAAAACAAGACCCTGGAATTTAAAGTGGATCCGCAGGACTATCCCTTCAGTTTGTTTTTGCCAGCTATTGAGCCGCCTGACAAAGGCTGAAGCCGCTGCCGGTGAAGCGGCAAAAAAGTTCCGATCCAAGCCGTGCCGGCCGGAATCGGAACTTTTTAATGCTTGAGGAGGGATTGGATTCGGGATTATGCCGTGATGCCGGCCAGGTCAAAACGATCCGCATTCATGACCTTATTCCAGGCAGATACGAAATCCTGAATGAATTTTTCTTGGGCGTCATCGCTGGCGTAGACTTCCGAAATGGCCCGCAGCTCTGAATTTGAACCGAAAATAAGGTCGACACGCGTTCCGGTCCATTTGAGTTCATCCGATTGGCGATCGCGGCCTTCATAGACGTCTCCGTCTTCAGAGGTTGCCTTCCAGACCGTTCCCATATCCAGGAGATTCACAAAGAAATCATTGGTCAGCGCCCCAGGCCGTTTTGTAAAGACGCCATGCTGCGACCTGGCGTAATTGGTATCCAATACGCGCAGGCCGCCCATCAGAACCGTCATTTCAGGTGCGGTCAGAGTCAGGAGCTGTGCACGATCCACCAGCATTTCCTCTGCCGATACAGAATATTTGGCTTTCATGTAATTCCGGAAGCCGTCGGCTTTGGGTTCCAGCACGGTAAAGGATAAAACATCGGTTTGGGCTTGGGATGCATCGGTGCGGCCCGGCTTGAAAGGAACGGTCATGCTGCTGCCGGCATTTTTTAATGCTTGCTCAATGCCCGCACAGCCACCCAAAACGATCAGGTCAGCCAGCGAGATTTTTTTGTTGCCGGTCTGGCTGTTGTTGAATTCCGATTGGATTTCCTCCAGGATCTGCAAGACCTTGTTCAACTGTTCGGGATGATTGACCTCCCAGTTTTTCTGAGGCTCCAGACGGATCCGGGCGCCGTTTGCTCCGCCGCGCTTATCGGAACCGCGGAAGGTGGAGGCGCTGGCCCAGGCCGTCGATACAAGCTGGGGAACCGACAAACCCGAAGCCAGAATTTTGCGTTTCAGCGCTTCGATATCCTGTTCGTTGACCAATGCATGGTTCACTGCAGGAACAGGATCCTGCCAAATCAGCTCCTCGGAGGGAACCTCCGGACCTAGGTAACGGGAACGCGGACCCATATCCCGGTGCGTCAGTTTGAACCATGCACGGGCAAAAGCATCCGCAAATTCCTCAGGGTGATCTCTGAAACGCTCTGCGATCGGCTTGTAGATCGGATCGTAGCGAAGGGAAAGGTCCGCCGTAGTCATCATGGGCGGATGCCGCTTGTTCGGATCATGCGCGTCCTGTACCGTATCGGCTGCCGCCGGATCCGTTGGCGTCCATTGAAAAGCTCCGGCAGGACTCTTTACCAAATTCCAATCGTATTTTAAGAGCGTGTCCAAATAACCCATGTCAAATTGGGTCGGATTCGGCTTCCAGGCCCCTTCAAGGCCGCTGCCGATGGCATCCCCGGCCTTTCCGCTGCCAAAACTGCTCTTCCAGCCGAGGCCCATGTGCTCAATAGGGGCGGCTTCCGGTTCCGGACCCACATGGGTCGCTGGACCGGCACCGTGGCACTTGCCGAAGGTGTGACCGCCGGCAATCAGTGCCACGGTTTCTTCATCATTCATGGCCATTCGGGCAAAGGTCGTTCGAACATCCTGGCCGGATGCCACGGCGTCCGGCATCCCGTTGGGACCCTCAGGATTTACATAAATCAGGCCCATCTGAACCGCAGCAAGAGGATTTTCAAGGTTCCGTTCGCCGGAGTATCGCTTATCTCCAAGCCATTCGGCTTCGGAACCCCAGTAAACGTCTTCTTGGGGTTCCCAGACATCCTCCCGGCCGCCGCCGAAGCCGAAGGTCTTGAAGCCCATCGATTCCAGAGCACAGTTTCCGGCCAGGATCATGAGGTCTGCCCAGGAGATTTTTTTGCCGTATTTCTTTTTGATCGGCCACAGCAAACGGCGTGCTTTGTCCAGATTCACATTATCCGGCCAGCTGTTCAGCGGTGCAAAGCGTTGCGTCCCGTCCCCCGCGCCCCCGCGGCCATCCCCCAGTCGATAGGTGCCGGCGCTGTGCCACGCCATTCGGATGAAGAGCGGACCATAGTGACCGTAGTCTGCCGGCCACCATTCCTGGGAATTGGTCATCAGCGCGTACAGGTCTTTTTTAATAGCGTCCAGGTCAAGTTTCTTAAACGCTTCAGCGTATTTGAAGTCTGCCCCCATCGGATTGCTCAGGACGGAGTTTTGATGCAGGATTTTTAAATTCAGTCGGTTGGGCCACCAGTCCTTATTGGTCATACCGCTGCCGGCGGCAGAGCTCCTCGTTTTGCCGGTGACAGGACATTTGCTGGTTTCTTCCATCGTAAAACCTCCTTCTAACAAGATTGTTCTTCAAAAGGTTCAGGGTTCCCCGCTTTTTCGGGAGAAAACCGGGGCAAAGAAAGAATATTCTTGTTGTATAAGATTAATGAAAGGGCCTTTAATGATATTATATAGACGAAGGGCATGTGACACAACAAAAAATAAGAATATTTAGAAAACGGCCGGCTGAATAACATAACGCGCTTATTGTGTGTGTTTAGACCACGGAATTTACAGAAGGGATTTTACCTGCTTTTATAGAAAATAAAGTAACGCGGAAAGGGAGGCGGGGCGTTTGAAAAAGAAATTACCAATATGGTTTCTTGCCATGATCATGACCTTGGCGCTGCAGCCGCCGGCTGCGTATGCGGATGTGGGGCCGAAGCCTTCGGTGGTGATCGATTTTCAAGGATTGGAAAATGAACGGTACTACGTGACGTTATTATCCGAAATCCCGACGACAGGGCCCTATCGTGCGATCGAGGCCTATCCCGGAAACCCGCGTTTCAGTGAAGAGGAAGCGGATTATGGGATTTGGAGGGCCTTTGCGGCTTATCAGGATACCGATGACTATTATTTCTTACAATACTTTCAGGAATGTACGGATACCTCGCGGTTTACCTGGGGATATTACCCGCCGCCGAAATTCAAAATCTTGATTTATTTTCCGGACCAAGATCAATTCCTGTCAAGCAAAAAGGCTTATGAACGATATGCCTTTGACAGTTATTATACGGCGGCTGTACAGACACCGGCGATTCAGGAGCCGAATTCTGCCGGCGAAAGGCTCTTTGTGGTTAGAAGCTATGATTATATCCGGGAAATTCAATCGTTTGCTATGCGGATGGCGGCGACCGTCGCCATCGAAATTTTGGTTGCGCTGCTGTTCGGATTAAGGCGGAAAAGCATCCTGCTTTATATTTTAGTGATCAACATCGTCACCCAATCCATTTTGAACCTTGCCCTTAATTTGACCTTGTATTATTACGGCGGGCTGATGTTTATCCTGAACTATATCTGGATGGAGATTTTCGTTTTTGCCGTCGAAGCGGCCGCTTATGCCATCGGTTTCAAAAAAATTTATGCGGGTGCCGGAATCAGAAAATGGATTGCCCCGGTCTATGCTTTGAGTGCCAATGGGATATCCTTTATGGCAGGGATGTGGATCTCCTATTATTGGCCGGGTATTTTTTAATCTGAAATGAAAGATGGAGGTTAGAGCATGAAGTTTTGCTGGAGCATGCTGCAGGTCAAAAGTCTTGATGGATCGGTCCGGACCTTGAGCGGACCCAACCAGTCCAATCCCCAACTCAGCCTTTTTTACATACAAGGCCCAGACGGCATGATGATCCAGCGGGCCGAACCCATCAAGCCGTAGTTCCGCATACTGGAAGGAGTTGCTGTATGTACAACGCGCATTTCAAAAAAGCGTTCATAGCAATTTTCATCGTCCTAGCCCTGGGCACGGGAGGCTTGATGCTGACCGAGCATCTAGGCGCCTGGAAGGCCCTGTTTCTAACCGTTGAGACGGTGACCACCGTTGGGTTCGGCGACATCGAGGTCCAAACCTTGGCAGGGCAGATCATCGTCTTTTTGCTGATGCTGGGCGGAGTGGCTCTGACCGCTTTCATTATCGGTCGGATGATGGCCTTTATCCTTGAAGGGCGATTGGCGGATATCTATGGCAAGCGAAAGAGGGAGAAGAGAATGGCGGAACTGAGAAATCATGTAATCATATGCGGCATAGGACGGGTGGGCCAGCAGGTCGCCAAATTTTTGAAAGCGGATAACGTGGAGGTTGTGATCATCGAACAAAATGAAGACGTTGCCCGAGCGTTCCTGGAAGAAGGTTATCTCGTGATCCAGGGCGATGCGACCCAGGATGAGAATCTGAAAAAAGCAGGGATAGACCATGCACGGGGATTGATATCCGCGCTGCCGGAGGACGCGCTCAATGTTTTTGTGACTTTGACTGCAAAGGGCATGAATCCGAAAATCCAGGTGGTTGCCCGTGGAGACCGGCTGGAATCGGAAGCGAAGCTTTATCGGGCCGGGGCAAACCGGGTGATTTCCCCGGCGACCCTCAGCGGCAAACGAATGGCGCTTTGCATCACCAAACCGATGACGATCGAATATCTGGATACGGTGATCCATGACCAGAACATCCATATTGAAATCAAAGAAATCACGGTGGGGCATGGTACGTTCCTGGTCGGACTCCGGTTGGATGAACTGAAGACCAAAGAGAACACCGGGGCGACGATTCTGGCCATTCTCCGCGGAGGACAGGTAATCAGCAATCCCAGTGCATCCGACCAAATCGAAGCGGGGGATGTTTTGATCGTCTTTGGACTGAGAAACCAAGTGCAGCGCTTGGAAGAAGTGGCTGCCATGAGAGCGGCCCATGAAGAAGGCCTTGCATGAGCATGCCCCGGACAAACAATCCGAATAAATATTGCATATGCAACAGCACTTCTCTCGTTTCTGTGGTTCAATAGAGGCGGAGATCCATCTGAAGGAGGCGGCGCGGGAAGCCTTCGACGGCTGTCCGGTTTCGGTAATTTTGCTCGAGGATTGACGCAGCCGAATATTTTTATTCCAGCATAAAAAACAACACCTTTGATAAAATATCGGTTACTATAGAATATAGAGGTGTTGTTTTTATTTTTCGGATTTCCAGTCAAGCCTTGGACAAGCGATGTTATGTCTTGATCCTGTGACCGGGCCAAGGGGTTCTGCGGCCTTAAGAGAAAGGAGAGATCAGCATGAAGGTTTTGTTAGTCAACGGAAGTCCCCATGCCCACGGATGCACCTATGTGGCTCTTGAAGAGGTTTCTAAAGCGCTGAACGCGGAAGGGATCGGCACGGAGCTATTCCAGGTCGGACCGGACCCGATCGCCGGCTGCATCGCCTGTAAAAGCTGCATCAAAACCGGTCGCTGCATCTTCAACGACCGCGTCAATGATTTTCTCGACTTGGCAGAACAGGCGGATGGATTTGTATTCGGATCTCCCGTCCATTATGCCGCCGCGGCCGGAGCGATCGTCTGTTTCATGGACCGTGTATTTTACACGGTATCGAATTCAAGGAAGAAGACCTTTTACCTAAAGCCAGCAGCCGCCATTGTATCCGCCCGGCGTGCCGGGACCACGGCGGCTCTGGATCAACTGAATAAATATTTTCTGATTTCAGAAATGCCGGTCATTTCTTCCCGATACTGGAATATGGTGCACGGCGCCAAGCCGGAAGATGTCATGAAAGATTTAGAAGGACTCCAGACGATGCGTGTTCTTGGCAAAAATATGGCCTGGTTCTTGAAATGCAAGGAAGCCGGCTTGAAATCCGGAATTCAGCTTCCGGAACGGGAGGAACGGGTTTTTACGAACTTTATCAGAGATTAGAGACGGAAATGAATCATGCCGGAGGTGGTCTGGTGATCGAAAGCCAAATGTCGGGCGAGGCCAGACTGCCTTCGGCAATGACCGCTTGGATCCATGATCCATGCGATGAAGTGGGAAGCATACGATGCATGATGATCAAGATGAATATTTGAAGGAACGATTGAGCGGCAGAAGCATTGCACTGATCGTGCTTCATGAGATCTATGGAATCAATGAATTTATTGAAATGACCTGTCTCCGATATCAGAGAAAGGGCTTTGATGTCTTTTGCCCTGATTTGCTGGGAAGAAAATTTTTTCCTTATTCGGCGGCGCCGGAGGCCTATGCCTTTTTTATGGAGCGTGTTCGGCCTGAGGTTGATGATAAAATACGCGGTTTAGTCAGCCGGCTGAAGACAGAATACGAGATGGTCTTTCTGCTCGGGTTCAGCGTAGGGGCCGCCATTGCCTGGCGATGTTGTGAAAATCCCGGAATCAGCGGCATCATTGGCTGTTATGGCTCCCGTATCCGAGACCATTTGGAGCTGCAGCCTGCCTGTCCGGTGCTGCTGATTTTTGCGGATCATGATGCTTTTGATGTGGCGCGGGTTGTCTCCCGGCTTCAGAGAAAAGGGAATACCGAGGTCCGTGTCCTCAAAGGCGAGCACGGCTTCCTGGATCCTTTCGGGAGGCACTATGAATCGGAGCAAGCCATAGCAGTCAACGCGTCGATTCAACGTTTCCTAAACAGATGTATTTGATGGAAGGCCATAAAACGGCCTTCTTTTTTTGCATTTTCCCTGTAAGACCTGCAGGAAATCCTGCTATATAATAGAATAATAATTCTGTTTCATAGGCAAAATCGGATGTTGCGAAAGGAGTGTCATCGGTGAACACAGAAATCGGGGGTTCGATCCCCCTGCCGCCTCCCCATATTCCCCTGAAAGTGCTCGGACAGGGCGCCGCATTGCCGCCGCCTGTCCCACCCCTTTTACCCGGAAAAGAAAAGACGGTCCAACCGCCTGCGAAACCTCGGGAGAAAAAGGAAAGGCGCATGGAGCTGCAGGGGCTGGAGCCGGGAGATCCGCGTTCCACGGTGCGTCTGATCCGAAGAGGCATGGGCAATGTTGCCCGAAAGGTGCCGCCCCTGCTTCGAAAATACAGCTGGGTGATCCCGGTGGTCTTGATGGTCTGGACTGTGCTGGGTAGCTTCAATGCCTACAAATTGATGTCGTCCATGCCAGCCCTCTATCCGCTATGGGCTTTTTTGGAAAAAATCGTCCTCTTTTTGGTATTCCTCACAGCGTCCTATAATAATTTTATCGGGAAAGCCGTCTACGGGACCTTGGTGGTCCGCGTGATCATTCCCTTTGTCCGCCGCATTCGGCGACAGGGCTTTGGCAAGGTCAGCGCCGATTTCAAATCCCTGATCCCGGGCTTTAAAACGAATTGCGCCGCGGTTGGCTCAAGAAGCCTTGGATTGGTATTGTTTTTCGGCGGTTGCGGCGCCTTCCTTTCCAATTACCTGACGCGAAACAATGCGGCCGATAAAATGGCGGTTTCCCTGGCCATCGCCTTCGCTCTGATGAAGGCCTTGAACGATGGCAAATACAGTCTGCCTTTCGTCACCAGCCGGGTGGTCATGAAGGATCTATTCGTGGCGACAGGCCGGCCCAGCCCGGTGCGGAATCATCACATCTATGTTGCCATCGGCGGATTGGCATTAGGCTTTCTAAGCAGTCTGCTTCTGGCGATTCTTCGCAAACCCATGGGAGAGAATATCGGATATATGCTGGGCGCTGCAGCCATGGCCGCAGGCGCAGCTGCGTTTTTTGCCCGGAAGATGAAGTCAGCCGATGCGTAAATATACAGATCAAACATATCATTTCACCACCCGATTCGACCCTCGCACCGGCCTCTACATCCGAAGCAATGTGCTGGATGAGGCTGGGAAGGACACGGGACGGGAGCCTTTTATGGCCGAAATGCCGCATTTGCTGGACATCGGTATCATGGGTCATTGTGAACACGGCGCCCAGGGGCTATGCCTTCAGGCCGGAGTGCAATGCTACCAGAATGGATTGGAGATCCGCCAGCCCAATATGACGTTGGAGGACTACCGCCATCTGATCGGTCAATGCGGGGAACAGGTTTGCCAGGTGGCCTTGGGCGGCCGCGGCGACCCGGATATGCATGAGGATTTTGAGAAGATCCTGGCCTATACCCGGGAAGCCGGGATCGTTCCCAACATGACCACCTCCGGTTTGGGATTGACGCCGCAAAAAGCCGCGCTGATCAGCCGGTACTGCGGGGCGGCCGCGGTCAGCTGGTACCGCTCGGCGTATACCCAAAAAGCCATCGACATGCTTCTGGAGGCGGGCGTCCATACCAATATCCATTATGTGCTGGGCAAGAATTCCCTGGAAGAAGCCATTGATCTCATTGAGGGCGGGAAGCTTCCAAGGGGCATCAGCCGGATCATCTTTCTGCTCCATAAACCGGTAGGCCTTGGCCGGCAGGACAATGTGCTGGATGTTTTAGACCCCAGAGTCCGTTATTTTTTCGGTCTGTTCAACCAGGAAGAACATTGCCGGATCGCCGGTTTTGACAGCTGCTGTGTGCCAGGATTGTTGAATATGGCCTGGAAGATCCATACCAGCAGTATGGAACCTTGCGAGGGAGGGCGCTTTAGTGCTTATGTGACGCCGGACATGATGCTGTTGCCTTGCAGTTTTGACCAAAGCCAGCGCTGGGCGGTATCTCTGAGAGAGAATACCTTGCGGGCGGC
>CALMWJ010000024.1 GCA_937873525.1 uncultured Peptococcaceae bacterium
CCTTGGCGAAACGGCGCCTGTTCAATCTGACCCTGCTGATATCGCGCAGCTCAGCTTATGTTGGGACGGCGCTTTTCGTGTTTGTGATCTTTGCCAATGCTATTCAGCCTTTTGAACGTACAATGGAAGCAGCTTTCCCATGGATGGAAGGTTACGATACGCTGATTGTCGCAGTTGTTTTTGCCGGCATCTCGATTGTGGCGTTTTATTTTACCAAAAAGCTGCTGGACAAGATTTTTGTGCGGGATGAAATGGCACAGGCCGAGCTGCTCAAATATTTCAGCCGGGACGTGTCCAAAAGCTTAAACCTGGACGAAATCATGACGAAGCTGGTTTATGTGGTGCAGAAGGGTGTCAACGTGGAAAAAATCTACGTCTGCCTGCCGGATGAAAAGACGCAGAGCTTCAAAACCGTCCACAGCGCCAGCCCCCTGGATTCCAGAAGCTATCAGCTTTCCTACACGAATCCCTGCGTCAAATGGCTGATTTCCAACAACACCTGCATGGTGGTCAAGGAATTCCAGCGGACCATCTACTTCAAGGCCCTCTGGCAGGAGGAGAAGAAGCAGCTGGAGGATCTGGAGATCGAATGCCTGGTTCCCTTGAAATGTGATGAGGAGCTGGCCGGTATCATCATGCTGTCGAAGAAACAGAAGAACCGCGGTTTCAGTTTTGACGATATCAACTTCCTGGACTCCGTCAACTCCGTGGGCTCCATCGCCATCAAGAACGCACGTTTGTATGAAAAGGCCTATCTGGAAGCCCGTTATGACGAACTGACCGGTTTGCTGAACCGTAAGTATTTCTACGAGACCATCAACGAAGAGGCCCAGAAAGCCTCCAACAATTCCCTTGCCCTGCTGATTCTCAACATCGATGATTTCAAGCTGTACAATCAGCTTTACGGCAACCGGGAAGGGGACGAGGCCCTGCAGAACATTGCCCAGCGGATCCTGGGCTGCGTGGGCAGCCAGGGGATCACCGCCCGATACAGCGGCAAAGAATTTGCCGTGATCCTGCCCAACTTCGACGCCTATTCCTCCATCAATCTGGCAGAGAATATCCGCAAGCAGGTGGCCAACATCCATCAGGATGAGGCCGCCGCCGCCATGAAGACCCTAACCATGAGCTGCGGCATCTGCATCATGCCTTACACGGCCACAACGGTCAAACAGCTGATTGAAAACGCGGACATGGCGGTCTTCAATGCGAAACGCAGCGGGAAGAACAAGGTGGAAGTCTACTCCCTGAAGGAGCCTGTGGTTGGCCCAGTCAAGGAACTGACGGATCTGAAGCCGGACGTTTATACGGAATATGCCTCCACCATCTATGCCCTGACCGCGGCCATCGACGTGAAGGACCACTATACCTTCAACCACTCGCAGAAGGTGGCGGAATACGCCACGACGCTGGCGGCCGCCATTTCCCTTAACGACGAGCATGTGGAGATCATTCGTGAGGCGGCGCTGCTCCATGACATCGGCAAAATCGGCATCCCCGAGAGCATCCTGAACAAGCAGGGGAAACTGACCGAAGATGAATACACCACTATGAAGAAGCACGTGGAAAATTCTATCGCCATGATCCGCCACCTGCCTTCCCTGGATTATGTGATCCCGGCCGTTCTGGGTCATCACGAACGCTGGGACGGCAGAGGATATCCCAGAGGCATTGCCGGGGAAGACATCCCGATTTCCGCCCGCTGCCTGGCCATTGCCGACGCATTTGACGCAATGACCACCGAACGTTCTTATAAAAAAGCCCTTTCCATCGATTTTGCCAAGAGTGAGATCAACAATCAGGCCGGAAGGCAGTTTGACCCAACCTTGGCCGGCGTATTTGTCCGTTTGATTGAGGACAATCAAATCCATTTATAGAGGGAGGCTGGTTATGAAAGCAGTTGTGGATCAGGATGCCTGCATCGGGTGCGGACTCTGTGAATCGACTTGCCCGGAGGTGTTCCTGATGGGCGCCGAGGGGAAAGCGGTGGTCATTCTGGAGGCCATTCCCCCGGATGCGGAAGATTGCGCTAAGCAGGCAGCGGACGTATGTCCGGTCAGCGCAATCACGATCGAGTAAAAGGATAACATCCGCCGCAGGGCGGATGTTTTTGTTTTGGTTTTTTGGGGACGGTGACTTTTTGCGGCCGCCGCAAAAAGTCACCGTCCCCAAATTGCGACCCTCCGCATAAAAGGGACACAGCAACTGTCAAAAACCAAGCCTAT
>CALMWJ010000025.1 GCA_937873525.1 uncultured Peptococcaceae bacterium
TTCAAAAGACCATCGACCGCGTCCCGAATCTCAGCCTTTAATTTTCTGCTGAAGGTTTCTATTTTTCTATGCTTCTCGTCACCATTCTATATCCTGCGGAAACTCCATCCCCTGCAGCTTGATGGCTCCGGGTTGGCATTTATATTCCCTTGCCGCCTTCATAACGACTTCTTTGATTTCCATATGAGTGTCATCATCGCTGAATTGCGCGATCCTTTTTGCAATGGCGGATAGGTTTTTTAACCGCTTTTCCTTACTCATGCCGATGTATTTGATGTTCAGCATATCGATATATTGTCCTGCAATATCCCTTATATTGATATTGATGCTGTTCATCACATTCAGCCATCTGACAAAGGTGGCCTTGGACAAGGTACCTTGAACACATTTTGCAAATTCAGCCTGAAAAAGCCTGATGGTGGCAATCACGTCATCCCAGATGACATTTTTATCCATTGCTTCTTTATAAATGTATCTCGACTTTGTCAAATCCCGAATCCGAAGTTCAACCAACGAATTCAAAGCGAGCATAACCAAGAACATTTCAGGATAGAGGCAATTGCAGCTGTAATAAACATTGCTTTTCGGAACGATGAGCGAGTGCCACTTCATTTTATCTTCAGTCATGTGGTTTTTAACCAGTTCGACCTCCCGGTCGCCCTGATAGGCATGACGGATATCGTAGCAGAGCCCCAGAACGCGCGTGGAGATTTCAACGTATTGCAGGTGCTTATCATCATAATCACTGATCGTTATTTGGTGGAGTGCATCCACCAAGTTGTTCAGATCGTCATAGTCTCCGCTGATGGTGACGCCGGTAAGATTCGGTGTGTCTTTTATGAAGATCATGTTGTAACAACGCTCCTTTTTTTCATTGATGCTTATTCAGACCATTGTTCGGGTGCGCCTCCATCTATTGGCAATGAGGATGCCCTACAGCAACATCATATTTTATGCAATAGAAACATTCAAGTCTAAAGCCTCGAGATAAATGATTCTTCCATAGGACAAATCAATGGGTTTGCTTAAATTTTTTTTGCAATTTTTCGCAACACCTTGACAATTAAAACGAATTGGCGCAGAATATACCCATACCCCCATGGGTATATTTTATGATTAAGGGAGGCTCGCCATGCGTCAATGTATCGATATTCCAAATGTCCAGAGAAGAATCAAGAAAATCGAAGGCCAGTTAAGAGCCATTTCAGAAATGGTTGAGAAGGACATCCCTTGTGAAGACATTTTAATCCAAGTCAATGCATCGAAAAGCGCCTTGCATAAAGTTGGGCAACTGATCCTTGAGGGGCATTTGCATCATTGTGTCCGGGAAGGAATCGAGCATGGGGATGCAGAAAAAACGATTTCGGAGTTTGCCAAGGCCATTGAACATTTTTCTAGAATGGAGTAGATGCCAGAATGGATAACGAACAGAATTTCTTCCTCAATGAGGAAAACCGAACAATTATTTTTTTAGTGATATCCGCCATTTCATTGGTCATTAGTTTCTTTCATATCGGAAACCTGCCCTTTGACGCCGCTTGGATCGCCATCGTCCTTTGCGGAACTCCGATCATCAAAGGGGCTATTGAAGGACTTATTACAGAATTTGATATTAAAGCCGATGTGCTGGTTTCCCTCGCCCTGGTTGCTTCCGTCGCCATCGGAGAAATCTTTGCGGCCGGCGAGGTTGCCTTTATTATGACCATCGGCGCATTTTTAGAGGAACGGACGGTTGCCAAGGCCCGTGAAGGGATTGAAAAATTAGTCAACCTGACGCCCCGTACCGCAAGAGTTTGCAGAAACGGGGAGGAACACATCATCCCTGCCGATCAAGTTCAGGTGGACGATGTTCTCAGAGTCCTGGCCGGGGAAACCGTAGCTGTGGACGGCTTGATCCTTTCCGGCAACACCTCCATCAATCAGTCCGTCATGACCGGGGAATCCTTGCCGGTGGATAAAGGAACGGGCGATGAGGTCTTCAGCGGCACGGTCAACCAGTTTGGGACTTTTGACATGAAAGCCACCAAGGTTGGCGAGGACAGCTCGCTGCAGAGGATGATTCGCCTTGTGGAATCCGCCGACGCCGGGAAAGCCAAGATTGTCGGTCTTGCGGACCGTTGGGCCACCTGGATCGTGGTGATCGCGCTGACGGCCGCCGTTTCAACCTGGTTCGTCACCGGTGAGGTCATTCGCGCCGTCACGATCCTGGTGGTCTTTTGTCCCTGCGCTTTGGTGCTGGCCACCCCCACCGCCATTATGGCGGGCATTGGCAACGCCGCGAAGCATGGTATTCTTGTCCGCGAAGGGGATGCCCTGGAACGACTGTCCAGCGTCACAGGGATTGCCTTTGACAAAACGGGCACGCTGACCTATGGAAAGCCTTATGTGATGGCAGCGGAAAGCTTTATTTCCGATATACCGGCCGAAAAGCTGCTGGTTCTTGCCGCTTCTTCCGAGCTGCGCTCCGAGCATCCCTTAGGCAAAGCCATCGTCTCCCATTTCCGGACCATATCCGATTCAACGTTGGCGGAGCCTCAGGAATTTGCATTGATTCCGGGGAGAGGCGTCAAAGCAATGGTTGAAAATAAAAACATCCTTGCCGGAAACATGGAATTGCTGGCTGACGAAGGCATCAAAATCCCCAACGAAATTGTATTAAAAGCTAATGAATATAAACACAAAGGGGCAACCATCATTTATATTGCCATCGATCAGATCGGAGCCGGATTCTTGGCCCTCTCCGACATTCTTCGGGAGAATTCCGCGGCCGCCGTCAAGACCCTTCGGAATTCCAAGGTGAACAGCATTTTAATGACCGGCGACAATGCCCATGCTGCCGCTTATATTGCCGGCCGGGTTGGAATCGACAATGTTCACTCTGAATGCTTGCCCGCGGATAAACTGACCGCAATCGATCGGTATCAGAAGGATGATCAATTGATTTGCATGGTCGGTGACGGCATCAATGATGCCCCCGCCTTGAAAAAGGCCCACGTCGGGGTCGCCATGGGCGGAATCGGAAGCGATATTGCCATCGAAGCTGCCGACATCGCGCTGGTCAGTGACGATATCAAGGCCATCCCCCATCTGCTGAGTCTTTCAAAAAAGACCATGGCCACCATCAAATTCAATTTGACCGCAGCCATGGTGCTGAATTTTATCGCGATCATCCTGGCGATGACCGGTATTCTGGGCCCCGTGCTGGGTGCGTTGGTCCACAACGTCGGCTCGGTGGCAGTAATCATCAACTCAGCGCTGTTATTGAATTATAAAAGCGAGTTTCAATCGGCTTAAGATCCTGTCGGTTGATGCATGTCGCAGCGCAAAAGCCTCCGGGGACCAATCCTCGGAGGTCTTTTTTGTTCCCGTCAAACCAAGGATTTCATGTAAAAATGTGCTGCCTGATTAAAATATGGATCCTCTTGTCCCCTATTGATTGCATGGGCCCACG
>CALMWJ010000026.1 GCA_937873525.1 uncultured Peptococcaceae bacterium
GCATCGGCATTCCTTCTGTATTTCAAATCGCCTTCAGGGAGAACCAGCTGGAACAGCTTGTGGAGCATGCGCTCATGGATCCCTGTATGGTGACCAATCCCAGATCTCTGACAAAGCAAGAAGTGAGGAACATCTTTGAAAGCGTCATCCGATACCGCCCATTCGAAACCCTTGAGCCGTGAATCCATCATCGGCCTTGGAGAAGCCTCTTTCCGAAAAAATTATTATTCGGAACTGCAGAAAAAACTGATTGAGCTGGAGTGCGTCAACGCCCGCAGCCTGGCACTGATCGCCGCGATCCCCGATATTCTCATGGTCAGCACCCCGGATGGCCAGATCACGATCCTGAACCGGCCCGCTTCCCAAAACAGCGCCCTCGCCGCCGCGATCCTGGATGACCCGGCGATCCGCAGCCGGCTGCAGGAAGCCGTCCGCACCGTATGGCGGGAAGAGGATTTCCTGTCCGACGATTTGACCTTCTGCAATCAGGGCACCGTCTATTCCCTCGAGACGAGGATCCATCGCTGTGGTGCGGACGAAATCCTGATCATGATCCGGGATATGACCAGCCAGCGTCTGGCAGAACAATCGCTGCGGCATCTGGCAGAAAAAGACAGCCTGACCGGACTGTACAACCGCCGCTATTTTGTGGAGCATCTGGAGCAATGCCACGAGACGCCAAGCCGGCAATTTGCCATCATCCTCATCGACATCGACGGCCTGAAGCTGATCAATGACACCCTGGGCCACCTCGCCGGCGACGAAATTATTATTGCCGTCAGCAAGATCCTCCTTGATCACTTCGGGGATATCGGCTGCGCCGCCCGAATCGGCGGCGACGAATTCGGCATTCTTCTTTCCGGATATTCCCGGGAGGAGATCCAGAACAAATTAGGTCAGACCATGGCCCATATCGACGCTTACAATGCGACGTCCCTTACCTTGAAGATCAGCATTTCCTCCGGTTATTCCTATCATCGGGAGGGCCCTCTGGATACCCGCATGCTCTTTCATGAGGCCGATCATTATCTGTACCAAAACAAGCTGCTCAAGGAATCCAGCGTCCGCAACAGTCTGGTGAAAACGCTCATGAAGGCTTTGGAAGCCAAGGATTTCATCACAGAAGGCCATGCTGACCGCATGGAGGATCTTGCGGTCAAAATGGGGAACGCTCTTCGCCTTCCCCAACATCAGATGGACCGGATGCGTCTGCTGGCCAAGTTTCACGATATCGGAAAGGTCGGCATCCCTGACGCCATCCTGTTCAAGGAAGCCACCCTTGATGAAGAAGAATGGAAAATCATGAAGACCCACTGCATGATCGGCAAACGAATCGCCCGGGAATCCCCGGAACTGGCCGATATCGCCGAGTTGATCCTGCTGCACCATGAAAAGTGGGACGGTTCCGGCTATCCTTTCGGATTGAAGGGACCCCAGATCCCCATCGAATGCCGGATCATCAGCATTGTCGACGCCTTTGACGCCATGACCAGCGACCGGCCGTACCATCGGGCCATCTCAGCCGGAGAAGCCTGCCGTCTGATCCGCGAAAGCGCCGGCAGCCAGTTCGATCAGGCTCTGACTCAGCTGTTCTTCACGCTGGTTTGAGCACCCGGAGCGGATTCGTTTTCGTATAATGGCTCAGCGCCTTCCAGCCTCCGGAGGGATCCTGCCCGGAAATCCCTATCCTGCTTGAATCAGCCGGATGATTCATATATAATGAATTGAAACACTTTGACTTTTTGACCATACTGGCCGGCTTGGGAGGTAAACCAATGAACAATCAAGAATTTGTCAATAAGCTGCTGGAGCTGTTGCCTTCTCAGACCATTGAACTTAAAAAGAAAAAGTTCCACTCCCTGGCGTTTGGAATGGACAAATATGTCTGGATCGTCACAGAGGGTCTTCTGATGTCGGTCCGCAGCGCGGAGGATGGACGTTTCAAAGGCACGGGCTTATATGGGCCCAATTCGATTCTCGGGGTCAGCGGATTCTACAACGAAACCAAGGACGTGACCTGCTTCGCCTTAAGCAACACGACGCTCAAATGCATCCCCACCAAGCTGATGGACGAGCTGCTCCTGAAAGACCCTGTGTTGTGCCATGCGATGCTGATCAATATCAGCAAGCGCTTCATCAAGGTCATGGACGAGCTTGAAGCCTGCACGCTTCTGACGCTGGAAGACCAGATTGCCTCCTTTGAGAACACGCTGGGGCAGATGGACCTTCCCGAGGACCTGACCGTCACGGAGACCTGCATTGCCATGGCCATCGGCGCCCACCCTGTCAGCATCAGCCGGGCCCGCAAGCGTCTGAAAGGCACCCGCCCTGCGCCAGAATGAAACCGGAGGATCCGGACAAAGGAAAAGCACCCTCGGGATTCCCGCCATCACGGGCCCGACGGTGCTTCTTTATGTGATAGGACTTCAGATGGCCCAGCGGCCTTTCACAAAGACGGGAATCCGGGTGCCGTCTTTCTGGATGCCGGCAATGTCCAGCTCCGGCGAACCGATCATAAAATCCACATGCTTATCGCTGTGGTTAAGCTGATCCCGGATCTCCTTCGGTGCGTCGGCCGGCAGAGCGATGGAGAAAGAATCGCCCAGCGCCAGGTGGCAGGAGGCGTTTTCGTCCAAAAGCGTCGTGTAGTATATCCGGTTCGATGCCGCAATCGGGGAGTCCACGCTGACCAGGGCGACCTCGCCCAGGTACCGGGCGCCTTCATCCGCCTCCAGAATAGCCTCCAATTGGGCTTGACCTTTGCCGGCCCGATATTCCACCACCTTGCCGTCTTTGAAGGTGAATTCGAAATCATCGATGAGGATGCCGTCATGGAGCAGCGGCTTCGTATTGCGGACCCAGCCGCTGACGCCTTTTTTGCAGGGCACCGTATAGACTTCCTCCGTCGGTATATTGGCCATACAACGCAGGCCGTTGCCGGCGGTTTCGGCGCCGCCGTTCCATAGGTGGCCTTCCGGCAGCAGGATCTCCAGATCCGCGGTGGGGGATTGGTAGACCAATTTGACAAAGGCTGCCCGATTCAGGGTCTCCACCCGCTGATGGCAGCGGCGGATCCTCTCCTCCTGGGCTGCCAGGGTGTCTTCCTTCAGAACATCCGTGAAGGTGAACAGGTCCTCCCATAATTTCTCCAGGGCCTCCTCAGCCGGCAGCTGGGGATAAACCTGCTTGGCCCAGCGGGGATTGGCGTAGAGGGCGATCACCCAGGTTGATTTGAAATCTCCCACAATGTCCTGCATGGCCTTTCGGGCTGCCGTCTTGGATTTCTGATAAGCCGTCAGGACCTCTTGGGGAATTCCGGAAAAAACATCCGGCAACGGCGACTGGATCCGGATGTACGTCCCGTTGTCCCGAAATTTATCCAGAAGAAAATCCATCTCATAAGCCGGATAAGTAGCCTCCTTGAGGCCTCCGTAACGAAGCTGCCGGGCGACCAGGGTATCATCCGAGTATTCCGTATAGACCCGGCGGGCACCCGCCTGATACGCAGCCTCAACCAGCATTCCAAGAAATTCGTACGCAAAAGTCGGAGCCTGGATCACCACCGTCTGGCCTTTCTGTACGTTGGAGCCCAGTTTGACCAGCAGCTCTGCATACCGCTCCAGTTTTTTCCGCATCGCCGCATCCAGCGGCGGACTCAGACTCATGTTGGCGGAAGCTTCCTGATTCTTTATCTGCGCCATTCGTTGTCCACATCCTTTCCGAGTGTCAGAAAGCGTTCCGCCTTCCTCAGCAACGCAAGAAGGCGACGCGCTTTATGATCATTGTACCACAAATCGCCCAAGAACAAATTGTATGCTTTTTGATTCTTTGTGAAGGCTCCGGTATCCTATATAATAGATTTCAGAAATCTTTTGAGGAGGCTCGCTTATGGAGACGGTCCCGGCTTTGACCGCGGTTTTATGCATTTTTACTCTGATCTTTTGTGTTCTGATTTATCGCAGCATCCGCAAAGGGGCCTTGGCCGACCAGCTGTACCGGCAATCCCTGCAGGAGCTTAGGCAGGCTCTGACGGATTCCCAGGATCGTCTGGAGCAGCATTTGGCGGACGAGTCCCGTATGAGCCGCGAGGAGATGGCCCGTGAATTGCGGGCAGGCCGCCAGGAAAACGACGCCAAAGCCACCGCCCTGCAGCATCTGGTCCAGGAGACCCTGACCCAGAACATGCGGACAGCTTCCGATTTGCAGACCCATGCCATCGCCAAGCTCTCCCAGGACCTCTCCGCCTCTCTGGAAAGCTACCGGCGGGCCATGACCGCCGCCAATGAGGGGATCGACCAGCGGATCCATCATCTCCGGGCCAGCCAGGAAGAAAAACTCGAAGCCATCCGTACCACCATAGAAAACCGTTTGGCAATGATGCAGGCCGAAAACGGCGTCAAGCTGGATGAAATGCGAGCCACCGTGGATGAGAAGCTTCAAAAAACCCTTGAAGAACGGATCGGCCAATCCTTCAAGATGGTCAGCGAACGTCTGGAGCAGGTTTATAAAGGTCTCGGCGAGATGCAAAACCTTGCCGTGGGCGTCGGGGATTTGAAAAAGGTCCTGTCCAACGTCAAGACCCGTGGCGTTCTGGGCGAGATCCAGCTGGGCAGCATTCTTGAACAGATGCTCTCCCCTGAACAGTACGCAGCCAATGTCTGCACTAAAAAAGGCAGCCGTGAGGTGGTGGAGTATGCCGTCAAACTGCCCGGCAACAGCGAGAATACCGTTTGGCTGCCCATCGACGCAAAATTTCCGGCCGATGCCTACCATCAATTGGTCGATGCCTACGAAACCGGCGATCCCGCAGCCATTGAGGCGGCTTCCAGCCTGCTGAACCAGCGAATCAAAAAATTCGCCAAAGACATCCGCGACAAATATCTGGATCCCCCGGACACCACCGATTTTGCCGTGATGTTCCTCCCCTTCGAAGGTCTGTATGCCGAGGTGGTCCGACGGGATATGGTGGAGATCCTGCAGCGTGATTATAAGGTCAACATTGCCGGCCCCACCACCATGGCCGCCCTTCTGAACAGTCTGCAGATGGGCTTCAAAACCCTGGCGATCCAGAAGCGCACCAGCGAAGTATGGCAGGTCCTGGGAGCCGTCAAGACGGAATTCGATAAGTTTGGCAGCGTTCTGGCCCAAACCCAGCAGCGCCTGGAGCAAGCCAACTCTGAACTGGATAAGCTGGTGGGCGTCCGTACCCGTCAGATTCAGAAACGGCTGCGCTCCGTGACCAGCCTGCCGGACGGAGAAAGCGCCCAGCTGCTGGACTCGGTTGAAGGCGACCTTGGAGAGCTTCCTGAAAATGCCGATGAAAACCTGGCTTGATTCCTGTGCCAAGGACTGGTCCCGGATGATTCATATGAGATAATTTATTGCAATTTCCTGTTAAAATGGTATCCTATTCTAGGAAGTCTAAATCCAGAACATTGGGTTGTCCCGGTTTCTCTGGGTCGGAATTAGGAGGATTTCTTTTGAAGATTGACCTGGATTTAAGAAAAACCAAGCAGCGCAAAAAGCTGCTGGATATTTTCAACATCAAGCATGAGCCCATGACGGCTGAACAAATTCTAAAATATTGCCATCTGGAATGCCCCAATATGGCTCTTACGACGGTTTATCGCAATTTAGACCGGCTCATCGACCTGGGCTATATCGCCAAAACCATTTACCCGGATGGCGCTGCCCGCTTTACGTCGGCGGATATTGGCCACCGGCATATGGTAACCTGCAGGATCTGCCATGCCCAGGTGGAGCTTAAGAGCTGCCCTGTCCAGCTGACGGAGGATCAGATCTCCAAACAGACCGGCTACCTGATCGAACACCATTATCTGGAGTTTTTCGGTCTTTGTCCTGATTGCCAGAAAAGCGAGCTCGCCTTTCAAAGGAAACGCGTCACAAATATCGGCATCCGGCAGGCTGGCGAAGTTGACGAGGATGAATTTGAGGATGAAGAGGACGCCGAAAACACCGGCCGCATCGCCAACTAGAGAAAGGTTCACGGTCCGCCGCCGTGATGACAGGCTGCTATGGAAAAGAAGATCCTGAGGAAACAATACATCAGCGAAAACTGCTTCGTATGCGGAACCCAGAACCAGCTTGGTCTGCAAGCGGCTTTCTATGAACTGGAGGACCATCAGCTGGTTGCGGTTTTTGATCCGCGCGATGAATACCAAAGCTATCCGGAACGGCTTCACGGCGGGATTTCCGCCGCGATTTTGGATGAAACCCTTGGTCGGGCGATTATGATCGACGAGCCGGAAACCTGGGCCGTCACCGCGGAATTGACCCTGCGCTATAAGAAACCCGTGCCCTTGGACCAGCCCCTCCGTGTGATCGGGCGCATTTTGAAAAACTCGCCCCGCTTGTTTGTGGCCACCGGCGAGATCCTGCTGCCCGGCGGCGAAACAGCCGTGAGCGCTGAGGGAAAATACATTAAGCTCACCATCGATAAAATCACGGACGTCGATCCCGAAGCGGCTCGGAATTTCATGATGCCAGCAGAACCGGACCGTGAAACCATCGATCTTTAGACTAAGGTTTGGGGCAGCCGTACGATGTGCCGCTGCCCCATTTTTATATTTAAACCCATTCAGAAAGGATCTCCTTCATGCGGATGAACCTCCGGCATCTTTTTGCATCAAAACCGACTCGGAAGTGTGCCCGCCGCGCGCTTCTATGCAGCTTCCTGACCGGCATGCTTGCTTTATCCTGTTTCCCGGCTTCTCTCCCGGCGGTCGGCAGTATGCCGCCGGATGCCTCTGCCGGCGCCGCCCTTGGAGAAGCGCCTTCAGAGGAATCCGGGGCATCGGTCAGCGAGCCGCTCTCCATAAATCGAATCATTTCTGAAAGCGCCGTCCTGATGGATGCGGACAGCGGGCAGATCCTTTTCGAAAAAAACATGCATGAAAAGCTAGCCCCGGCCAGCATCACCAAAATCATGACCGCCCTGCTGGCTATTGAAAAAGGTGATTTTGCCGACACCATCACCATGTCCCATGACGCCGTCTTCTCAGTTCCCCGGGGGGCTTCCCACGTTGCCCTGGACGTAGGGGAACAATTGACCCTTGAACAGGCCATGTATGCCATGATGCTGCCCTCCGCCAACGATGCGGCCAACGGCATCGCCGAATTCATTGGCGGCTCCATGTCCGGTTTTGCAGCGTTGATGAATCAGCGGGCCGAAGAATTGGGGGCACTGGACACGCATTTTGTCAATGCCAACGGCCTCAGTGCAGAAGGCCATTACACCTCGGCCTACGACATGGCCCTGATTACCCGGGAAGCGATGAAGCATGCCCGGTTCCAGACCGTCTGGAGCACAGAGCGCTACGAAATGGCGCCCACCAACGAACAGCCGGAAACCCGGGTGTTCTTTACTCAAAACAAGATGCTTTCCAATACGCAATACCATTACAACGACATCATAGGCGGCAAGCTTGGCTATACCCGCGAGGCCAGCAATACCATGGTCGTCGCCGCACGGCGAGATGGCCGCACCTTGATCTGTGTCCTGCTGAAGACTGTAAATCCGGCCGATAAATACGCCGATGCCAAGTTGCTTTTTGATGATGGCTTCGACAATTTTCGCCCCGTGACCCTCACGAACCTCCAGCCGGAAGGCAGCGTGACCTTTCTGCTGCATAACAGCCTGCCGCTGGACCATATTGCGAAGACCTACCGCAGCATCGTCCATACTCCGGAGGGAACCACCCAGGTACAGATCGACTTCTCCCTCGTGGGCACCGACCGCCAAATCTTGTATCCGGAATTAGGTTCGATCACACTGACCACCAAGCCCCAGGTCAGCGACGGCGACCGTTGGTCAACCCTGCTGAAGAAGATCCTGTTCGTCATGCTGATTCTGATCGGCGCTCTTTTCTTGTTTTTGGTGCTTTTGGCAACCTATCTCCGCGCGTTGCGCCGGCGTCGCAGAAACCTTAAAAAAAGGAGGCGCCGTCAGGAAAACGTTTCCTCCGGACGACTTCCCTGAGCCATCGATCCAGCATCATCCCTGAATAAGATCAGCCCGGAACCGAATGGTTCCGGGCTTGCGTTTTCATAGGAGCCTTCCTTCAGCTTCAGCCAGCCGGCGGCTTTATTCCGGATGGCGGAGAAGATTGCGGTTTTCGGACAGAATCAAGCCGCTGACCGCCGCCATCAGCAAGCCGGTGGCAATCAGGAGGTATTCAACCTTTGTCTTGTCCGCCAATGGGCCGAACAGCAGCATCCCGGCAGGCATCACCGCTAAAATAATCACCTCGATCATGCTGAACACACGTCCTTGCATATTGACGTCTACCGTTTCCTGGATCATCACCGTCTCCGCGGTACTGAAAATGGGCATAAAAACACCTAATAAGAACATGGCTGCCAAGTAAGCGGTGAAACCCGGCGCCAATCCCAGCAGTGCCACGAAAAGTCCGTGGGCGCCGCAGGCCATGGCAATAGTCAGCATCCGATGGCGGAAGCCGCCCCAGGCTGCCATGATCAAGCCACCGGCAATGGCGCCGCTGCTATAGAGGACCTCATTGGCGGTCAACCGCCAAACCTCAGCGCCAAAGCTTCGCGTGACCATCAGCGGCGTCAGAAAAGCCGCTGGCGAAACCAAAAAGAAAAAGATGGCATAATAAAACAGGAGCCGTCGCAGCAAAGGGTGCCCTTTCATATAAAGGATCCCTTGCTTCAGGTCTTCCAAGGTGCTGGCATTTTGCCTGGCTGCCGCCTTCTCGTGGGGCGGGACCCGAAGCAGGCCCATAATCGCGATCGCCAAGGCTGCAGTAACCACATCCACCAGAAAAGCGGTCTCCACCGAATAAGCCGCCAGCAGCCAGCCTCCGGCCGCCGGGGATAGGATGAGAATAAAAGACCGCAGACTGCCACTGATCCCGTTGACCCGAACCAGCTGCTCCGGAGGAACAAATTGAGGCATGATCGCGCTGATGGCCGGTGATTGGATGCCGGAGCCTACCGACCGGATGGCGGTTGCCGCAAAAAGAAGCCATAATTCCCGGTAACCGGCCATGAAGAACAAGGCCAAGCCCAAGGTGGCCGCGGCCGTCAGGCCATCTGAAGCCATGATCACATATTTCCGGTTGAGCCGGTCCGCCCAAACCCCGGCAAACAGAGAAATTAAAATCTGGGGCAAAAAACTGGCCATCATGGAAAGCGTCAGCATGATCCCTGAGGCCGTCGTCAGGGTGATGTACCATATGATGGCGAAATTGACCAAAGCCGTGCCAAAGAGGGACATGCTCTGGCTGGCCATGAAGATGATGGTCTTTTTCTTCCAGTCACGCATCCCTTCAGCCGGAAGGCTGTTCTTTTCTCCCTTTGGGTTTTCCATAAATACCTCTTCAAGACTTACTGTCTCATCAATATGCCGGCGCTGCCGCCGGATTCGAACCACCGCCATTTTACCATATCTGAATTTTAAATCTCTGTTTACAGAATTTTCAGCATATTGATTCCGGTTCGTGTTAAAATAGGCTTGAGGCGGAATGCTTTCCTTTAACAAAATTGCGTCACGTCGTTCCCCGTTTCCCACCCCCTATGGATTGCATCGACCAAGATCAGGCAAGGAGATGATTTTTTATGAAGAATAAGCTGATTGCCCTCGTCATAACCATCATGTTCATTCTGTCTCTGACCTCCTCGGCGGTTGCCTTCGGATATGCCGCCGGAAACTGGAAAGCGAATTTTACGGCACAGGAGCTGGCGCAATTTAAAAACAGGGAGCTTAGGGATCGGTTGAAAATTGCCGGCAAACCCATTGATTTTGATTTGCCGCCTGTCATCAAAGGCGGCCGTGTCCTGGTCCCGGTCCGGGCCATCACGCGCGGCATGGGCGCCGCAGTCGATTGGGAAGAAGCCACCCAGACCGTCACCGTCACCCGGGGAGATGTGACCGTCATCATGGTCTTGGGCCAAAGCTATATCACGGTGATCGATGATGAAGGGACCCACACCGTCCAAATGGATCAGCTGGTCCAGATCATTTCCAACCGGACCTTTGTTCCGCTGCGTTTCCTTGCGGAAGCCCTCGGCGACAAAGTCGATTATGATGATGACACCGGGGATATCGATGTCAAGACCCGACTGGACACGCCCGAACAACCGGTGCTGTCCGACTTCATCGCTGAATGGGAGGCCGTCGATCATGAAAACGATGGTTACCGAGTTCGCCTGTTCCGCAACACCGTCGAAGCTGCCCGAATCACCCTTGACCATGGCGATGACCTGTCCTATGACTTCTCGGCCTCCATGGACCCTGCCGGGATCTATACCGTCCGGATCATGGCTTTGGGAACCGGGGACTACATCAATTCCAAAGAATCTGTCGACTCCCTTCCTCAACTGGTGGATGTGATCATTCCGGACGCGCCGACGGATCCGGAGGTGGATGACGAAGAGAACACCTTTGGCTGGACCCATGTTCCCGGGTACTCCAGCATTGCCTTTTACGAATACAGCGTGGACCATGGCGTCACCTGGAATAAGTGCACAGCCAATCCACAATCCGTCGGCAACAACAATTACGCTGCCGGCCGGGTCCAGGTCCGGATCAAAGCAGATTACAGCGTTGGCAGGCCGGCGGGTGATGAACTGGTCTCCGATGCCGCCTTCACCGCCACAGGACAGATCCGTCTGGCAACGCCTGACCGTCCGACACTCTCTTCCTATATCGCGGAATGGGAGGCTGTGGACCACGAGAATGACGGCTACCGGCTCCGTTTGTTCCGCAACGGCTCGATCATGATCACGGTCACCGTCGCTCATGGAACGGCACGAGCCCATGACTTTTCCGCTTCCATGACCGAGCCCGGCAGCTATACCGTCAAAGTCACCGCTCTAGGCACCGGCTCCTATACCGATTCCTATGAGTCAGCAGCCTCTTTGCCGCAGATCGTCAACCTGACGACGCCGGCGGCCCCCACCGGACCGATGGCCGATGACGAAGAGAACACCTTCGGCTGGACCAATGTCCCCGGCTATACCGACATGGATGAATATGAGTATAGTGTCAATGGCGGGACCAGCTGGACCGATTGCACCGACAACCCGCAGTCCGTGGGCAATCATAACTACGCGGCCGGAATGGTTCAGGTACGGGTCAAAGCAGACCTGGATGACGACCGGCTGGCCGGCGCCGCGTTGGCTTCTCCCTTCGCTTTTACTGCCGAATAGCCTTTGTATGGCAACCGGATCCCGGCATCCTGTGCGTGCATTGCCAAAGCGACCCATCGCCCCTTGGCGATGCACTCTCTTTTAGGAAAGGAATGATGTTCATGAACATGGTCCGAAAAATTCTGGCCTTCATTCTCCTGTCCGTCTTTACCCTGAGCCTTGCAGGATTTCCTGCCCTTGCCGTCGAGGATGACACCGCGGGATCGGAAATTTTTCTAAATGAGCGGATGAAGGGGGCTGTTGCCCTCTACACCAACAGCATGTACGGCCTTTCGGGCCAAGAGCTTAAAGTCATCGATCCGGCCAACGAGCTGATCACGCCCTTCATCCAGAACAGCCGGATGCTGGTTCCGATCCGCTTCATCGCAGAATCCCTGGGTGCAACGGTTTCCTGGGATCAGCCATCCCAAACCGCCACCATCGTGATCGGCAGCCGGATCGTCAAGATCCCCATCGGCAAGGCCTCCATGACGGTCGGCGGCAGAACGGTTTCTCTGGATGTGCCGGCCATGGTCACCGGAGACAGGACCTTCATTCCTCTTCGTGCGGTCAGTGAAGCCCTTGGAAAAGAAGTGTTTTATGAGCGCGGTCTCGTGGTGGTCAGCGACGTCCAGGATATCTTTGATCCCGCCGGGGAATCCGGACTGATCGACACCCTGATCCGCACCGTGAATGTGCTCCCTACCGTGAACAGCCGGGAAAACCTGGTGGCCATGCTGAGTGAAATCGGAGCCTACGGCGGCTACGGCAACCTGGATATCCTCACTCCGGAAAAAGGCGCAGAAACGGCCGCTCCGGCAGAGGGATCCCAGGGCTCGTCCGAAGTGACCCGTGAGGATTTCTCCCAGACCAACGTCCAGGTCCAAGGCGTCGATGAAGCAGACATCGTCAAAACCGATGGAAGCTATATCTATCGGATCGTTGACCAAAACATCCGGATCGAGCGGGCCTATCCCGTCTCGGAAATGGCTCTGATCGGCGAGATTTCTTTTACCGCGGAAGCCTTTTCACCTCTGGAGCTCTATGTGAGCGGCAATCGCCTGGTGGTCATCGGTTCCGCATACCGGACCGGCTTTCCCTATGACGGTGCGGCAGAAAAAAGCATGGCCCTTTATCCTTATTACGGGTTCACCGCTCTGAAGGCGATCCAATACGATATCTCCGATCGCAGCAAGCCGGTCAAGGTCAGAGAGGTCATGATCCAGGGAGATTATGTTTCCTCCCGACTCATCGGCAGCAGCTTGTATTTGGTTGCCAACCAAGGCATCTATTATTGGATGGACAGCACCATTCCCCTGAACCCCCAGTACATGGATTCCGCCCTCGGCTCCGAAGCCCTGGCGGTTCCCTATGCCGACATCCGGTATATGCCCCCTATTATCAACGCCTCCTATCTGATGATTGCCGGCTTTTCCCTGGATGAACCTGACAAGCCCTTGAACATCCAGGCATGCCTTGGGGCCGGTGAGGAAATCTATGTTTCCGGGAATGCCCTTTACGTCACCCTTTTTGAAGGCTATTTGGGCATCCGGCCGATGATCATGACTCAGGATGGTTTCGCAGCAACCAGGAACCAGGAAGCAACTCTGGTATACAAGTTTGCCTTGAAGGACTCCGCTGCGGTCTATGCAGCCCGGGGCCAGGTCCCAGGCCGTATCCTGAACCAATTCTCTATGGATGAAAACGGCGAGAGCTTCCGCATCGCCACCACCCTGGGAAATGCATGGAGCAGCGGCATCAACATGTCCAGCAACCATGTCTACATCCTGGACGAGCATCTGAACGTTACCGGAAAGCTGGAGGATATTGCCAAGGGCGAACAGATCTATTCCGTGCGCTTCATCGGCGACCGGGGGTATATGGTGACCTTCAAGCTCACCGATCCCCTTTTTGTGATCGATCTGGAAGATCCTTGGGATCCCAAGGTCCTGGGCGCCTTGAAAATCCCGGGGTACAGCGATTATCTCCATCCTTATGATGAAGACCACCTCATCGGCTTCGGCAAAGACACCATCACCGTTTCCCTGAAGGACGAAAGCGGGTTCGTGGTCGACACCGCCGCTTATTATCTAGGCATGAAGGTCGCCCTGTTCGATGTCAGCGACGTCTCCAAGCCCAAGGTAAAATTTTCCATACGGATCGGCGACCGGGGAACCGAATCCGAGCTCCTTAACGATCATAAAGCCCTGCTGTTCAGCAAAGCTAAAAACCTCCTGGCCTTCCCGGTCAATGAGGCAAAACTGGACGGTCCCGTGATCGATCCGGTCTATGGCTTCCCCAATTACGGCCGGCTGGTCTTCAGCGGCGCCTACGTCTATTCCCTCGATCTGGAGGACGGCTTTGCTCTCAAGGGCAGGATCTCCCACCTGACGGACGATGATTATCGGATGTCCGGCTATTACACGGCGGATTACAACAAACAGATCCGGCGCATGCTCTACATCGATGAAGTGCTGTACGGTGTTTCCAACCGCATGACGGCTGCCTATGACATGACGACACTGAAGGAATTGAACGCGGTAGCCGTTGAATGAAATAAACCATGAACCAAAGCGTCCCGAATCCATGACAGATCCGGGACGCTTTTTCTGTGCGCAAAGCTCGAATTTTCGATTATTGTTTCTTTCGCAGCTCCTTGATGAAGTTCCTCGTAATCTTTGCCGTAAGCCCCCAGATGATATACCCATTATAGTTGTAAAAGTACATAGGGAAGGACAGGGCGCTTTCCTGGTACATCTCACGGTTCTGGATCCGGTCGAAAGGAAAGGTTTCATCCACATGGACTTTATAAGACAGGTCATAGACCTCCGGCTTGTGGTTCAGAAAAAAGTCAACGGGCACCGTAAAGATCCCGGCCACCTCGTCGCCGCAATATTGAATATCCTCATAATGGACATCGTTCAATCTGCCTAAAAAGGGATAGATCAGATCGTTTTTGGAATTCATGATCGAATCCAATTCTCCGATGATCTCAATAGACTCCGGGCCAATGCCCATCTCCTCCCGGGTCTCCCGAAGGACCGTATCCCTCGGCTTTTCTCCCTCCTCGATCCTTCCGCCCGGGAAGGAGATCTCACCGGGCTGCCGGCTGAGATGGGCGGCCCGGACCTGGTACAGCAAATGCGGCGCATGATCCACTTCGATCAGCGGCACCAGAACCGCATAATAGCGCCGGATGTCAAAGGCTTCACTTTGCCTTCCCTCAAAGATTCGGACAATACGCTCCATATCCATATTCAATCTACCTGCAATCCCAGACCTTTTTTCTTAATTGGTCCACTTTTAATTATATCATGAAGGTTTCTTTTGTGCACCGGTACTTGTCTTTTATGGAAGCAGCGCTGTGTCCCCAGGCCTTACCCGTCACCTCCTCCGATGGGGGAAACTTTTGATACGGTGCAATGGTCCGAGGCTCCGATACATTGGAAATCCGCTGCAGATTTCTGCTGACAGGTGCAGGCGTCGAAGTGGACGATGACACGGTCCACATGGTCCACCTGGTCTTTAATGGCGTCGGCAACCTTCAGTCCGATCTCATGGGCCTGGATGATCGGCATGTTGGCTTCCATCCGGATTGCGAGATCCAGCCAAAGCAGAGGGCCGGAGTAACGGGCTTTCAGCCAGGGGACCTGGCGCACCTCGGGAAACTGCTTCACGACGCCACAGATCTTTTCCGTGGTCTCTTGGTCCGGAGCCACGTCCATCAAGCTGCGCATGGCCTGCAGCAATATATGCAGGGCCACCCTAAAGATCAGCACCGCCACGATCATTCCCGCCAAGGGATCCATATAACGGAGCCAGTCGATGCCCACGGCACCCCCCAGCATGGCGCCGCCGATACCCACAAAGGTCCCGATGGAGGAATAGGCGTCGGAACGGTGGTCCCAGGCGTTGGCCTTGATCGATTCGCTGTTCAACTCAACCCCCACCTTCATGGTCAGACAATACATCCATTCTTTCACAGCAACGGAAACAATAGCGCCGATGAGCGCCAGGATCGAAGGCGTGGCAAAGGAATGCTGCAGCACGGAGGTTAGGATGGATTTGCTGATTTCATAAGCGGCAAAAACCAAGGAGAGCCCCACAAAGGTGGACATGATGGGTTCGATCTTGCCATAGCCGAAATGATATTTCTCATCCACGGGGCGTTGTGCGATCCTGATCCCGATAAGCACCGCAAAGGTTGCGATCACATCCGAGCCGGAATGCAGCGCATCGGCCACCATAGCCTGGCTGCGGCCGAACACACCGGCTGCAAATTTCAGGATGCACAGCAGCAAATTTCCCCATAAGCAAAACGTTGTGATTTTCTCGCCTTTGGCGTAATCGATGCCCTTGGTCTTGGCGGTGGTTGTTGAATCTGTTTTCATTGAAATAGAGCCTCCTTTTAAAGGTTATTAAGAGCCCTTCGACACCGCAGCGGGGATTCGCAGACGATCGGTTTGAAAAATGAGGGCCGATAGCATGCACTACAGCCCTCATCCATACCCTGTTCTTGATATCAGACGCTTGCTGTCCTCACATCACAAAAATTGTTACAATGGTTCCGGCCGCAAAAGCGCATAGCGTTGGAATGAAATTCTTTCGTGCCAATTCGATGGGCGACACACCGCAAAAGCCGGCCAAAGCGGCCAGGAATCCCCAGGGCACCAAGGCGCCGGCTGTCCAAATGGTCACCATCTGGCCTAAGCAGGCAAGGGGGACCGCATTGGCGCCGATGGCAGGAGCCAGGGCTTTGGCCATAGAGCCAAGCAGGGGCAGCTGATCGAATCCTGCGCCATCCATCCCGCATAAAGCGGCGACCAGAGTCTGCACCACCGCCAACAAGGGAATATTCACGGCGCCTGAATGGGCGATATACTGGCCAATTTCAACCAAATAGCCTGGTGTTCCTTCTCCGTAGACAGAACCGGCGCCTTCTGCTGAACCAATCATAAAAAAGGCCGAAATGATAAAGACAGGTCCGAAAATTTCGATGGCGGTCACAAAGCCTGCCTTATATACTTCGATGAACTTGTCCAGGGATTTTTCTTTGAATTCATAGAGACAGATCAGCACTGTAAGCATCAGGATCGTTCCGCCCAGGAGATAGGTTGCATCGCCGCCGACCAAGTGCTGTGTGACCATAATATAGATGTCGACCGCCAATGCGGCTAAAACCATCATCGCCGAAAAGGGCGCCATTTTCGTAGCCTCAATGCTATGGGCGACGGCTTCGGATTTCTCGCCGTTGAATGCCCCTGAACGCTTGAGCATGATCCAGGCAACGACGGAACCAACCAATAGGGATACGCCAACAATAGGTTTGCTGGTTGCCAGG
>CALMWJ010000027.1 GCA_937873525.1 uncultured Peptococcaceae bacterium
AACACGCTGCAGCCGCCGGCGATCCCGGTGATCATCAAGTTGAACAGGAAGAAATACTGGTTGGCGATCCCCACCGCGGCCACCTGATCCTGGCCAACCGCGGCGATCATCAAAGTATCGATCATGTTCAAGGAGGACACCAGCAAATTCTGGATCATAATGGGCAAAGCCAGGGTCCATAAGGTTCGGAAAAATCTCCGGTCCCCCAGCCCGCCTGTGATTGTATTATATCCCACAATGGACTCCTTTGACAGTCCGGACCTTTTTGAGAATTTTTTCTTTCATAGATGCAAAAAGCATTGCGCCGCCGAACACCGCCACAAAGGTCGTGATAAACCGCACTGGATCATGGGCGGTGGGAAGCCTGCCCCAGATTCGGTCCATCAGGACCAGCAGCAAGGGGTGCACAAAATAGATGTCCAGCGATTGACGGCTGATCCGCTCAAGTCTATGGTTCAACCCGACCCACCCTCTCAAGTCAAACCAGTCTGCCGCACTGCTCAGGTACAAAATGCTGGCAACCGCAAATATGAGATAACGGTATCCTCCGAAAACACCCAGATCCTCATACCGGGGCGAGAATTGTGTGAATACCTGGAGAGCCGCAGCCGAGCCGATGCCCACCCATAGGGCAAGCAGTCCCGGCCGCAGCTTGCCCAGGAGCTCCCGCCAGCGGGCCCATCGCATGCCGGCAAAGATCCCTAAGGAAAAATATCCGCCATAGGTCAAGCAGAAACGGTCCGTGATCCGCCAGGGCCCCAGCATCACCGCCTGCTTCTCGGTCCAGACGCCCAGCAAAACAAAAAGCAGCGGAAGCCAGACATAAGGCAGTTTCTCATGCAGACGCAGCAGCAAAGGGAAAATCAGATAGAGCTGCAAAATGATGACGATATAGTATAGGTGGTACATGCTAAAACCCAGGAGCGCCGCACCCAGGCTTGAGAGACCGTCCTTGATCCACATACCGCGATTAATCATCCACAAATAGAAAAATGCCCAAAAAAGATAGGACGGCAGAATCTTATTCATGCGGCGCCGGAGAAACGTTGTGAAGCTCAACGTCTTCTGGTGGTATCGCAAGGTTAGCGCCACGCCGCTGATAAAGATAAAGAGCGCGACCGCAGAACCGGCAAAGGTGTTCAGTCCCGCAAAAAGCAGCCGGTAGGCTTCCCGTCCGGGTTCCACCAGATATCGGCTGGTGGTGTGGATCACAACGACCATAAGACACGCTGCGGCCCGCAAATGATCCAAGCAGTGATCTTTATTCTCTGCGGAGGTTACGGGTCGTGACAGCTCTTGCTTGTCCAATTCCACCATCCTCAAGCTTCCTTTCACAAAATCTTTATGTGCTCCCAGACAAAAAAGCAGGCCTGGCAGCCTGCTCTTTCTTCATATGGTAACGCAATCCGGCGGCTCTAGCCGTTTTTTTCGAAATCTTCAATGATCCTGGCCAAGGCACGGATATTTTCCGCGGTCTTACCGGGCTGGTACAGCGCCGAACCGATGACCAGATTTTCGGCGCCAGCCTCCAGGAAGGCACGCACATTGGTCTGGTTGATCCCGCCATCCGCCTGGATTTCATAGGCGTAATTATGTTTCTGACGCAATTGATGAAGCTGGGCGATTTTGCGGGTCATGGACATGATCGCCTTTTGACCGCCATAGCCGGGATTGACCGACATCACCAGGATCCGGTCCGCCATATCCAGGATCGGTTCAATAAAGCTCACCGGTGTTGCCGGGTTTAAGGCAATACCTGCTTTTTTACCGTAATCCTTGATTTGCTGCAGGGTCCGGTGCAAATGCCGGCAGGCTTCCGCATGGACCGTCACGGCATCGACGCCGGCATCCACAAAAGCCGGGATGATCGACGAGGGCTCCAAGACCATCAGGTGTGCGTCGAATTCCATTGCGCTGACGCTGCGCAGCATCTTGATGGGCCCGGGTCCAAAGGTGATGTTCGGCACAAAATGGCCGTCCATCACATCCAAATGGAGGCATCGGATCCCTTCCTGCTCCACAAGACGGATCTCATCCGCCCAATACCGGGCGTCGGCGGATAAAAAAGAGGGTGCAATGATCGTCTTCATCTCAAACCTTTCCCGAATGTCCTAGCATTTGTCCCGGATGATGTAGTTGCCGTCACGCTTGCGTTTGATGACCATGTTGTGGGCCAGATGTTCCATGACGATTTCCATCGCCATCAGGGTCTTCAGTCCGGCATGATACATGACATGCCCTTTATCCTTGAAGTAGCTTCCCTGTTCTTCCAGGGTCTTGATCACATCGTCTTTGCGGGACATAACAAAACGGCCGATAAAGGCTTCGGCCTTGCCGGTGTTTTCGTGTTCCTCATCAAGGTAGCCTGCTTCGACCAATTCTTTGATCCGATTTTCAGATAAACCGTCAAAAACCATCAAGTCTAAAAAAAGCTGTTCATTCTCTTGAATATCCATGGGAATCAACCTCCTTTTGTTTTTACCGCATCGAGTGATCGACTATGGTTCTATTGTATCATCCAAGCCGGTATTTCTCAATGCTTTGATGGCTGCCTTTGCCGAAAAACCTGTCAGCAAACCCATGGGCACCGCCCAGGCCAGCAGCCAGGGCAAGTAATAGAAGACGGCCTTGCTTCCCATCAGCAGAGACACCATCATCAGCTGCCCGATGTTGTGGGCTGCCGCCCCCACCAGACTGACCCCCACCGAAGAGAATTTCGGAAACCGGCAGGCGGCGGCCATGGACAAAAAGCTGATGAGCGCACCGCTTCCACTGATCCAGAAGCCGGGGGTCAGAAAGTTACCGGCAATCAGCCCTACCAGGATTACCCGAAGGACAACCATGATCAGCACTTCCCGCCGCTGAAAAAGATAAAGGCATATCACTGTGATGATATTGGCCAGCCCTAATTTGATCCCGGGCATCGGAAACAAGAAAGGGATCATGTTTTCCACGGCATGGAGGCCCATGCTCAGCGCGACCATCAAGGCGAGCAGGACCAGCTTCCGAGCAGGAATTCGGCCATGATCATTGAAGGATGGCATCCACATCCTCCTTTTCTGTATTTTTATATGGGGTTTGCAGCGACACGATGACTTCGTTGGGCACACATACGATGGACTGTCCTGCTTTTTGAATGAATCCAGTCCGGACACAAACCTGGTCGGGACAATGGGCCTTGAGGATCTCAATACCCCGGCCGGGTTCAAAATGAAGAACCAGCGTCCCCTGGGCGCCCTGGATCTGCCAATAGCGTTCCTCTCCTGCGGCTTCCAGACGGGTCATGGACATCCCTTCCAGGGCAGCGGCGGTGGTCTCTTCAAGGCGGATCCCATCCAAACCTTCCAGCACCTCGTTCTCCGTTCCGGCGGCGGCAGTTTGCGCCGGTGCGGCCACATGCAGCACCAGCCCCTCCGTTTGAGAGGCAGTTCCCCACCAATGCAGCAGTGTGAAAGCAAGTGCGGCGGCCATCATCATGCCGGCCAACAGGATCCAATCATGGCGTGACAAGCGTAAATCCTCCTTGGTAGGTCCATTCGATCCGGCTTTTCAATCCGGAAGAAACATAAATCTTATTGTCCCGGCTGACGATTATGGTTTCGATCTCCGGCAGCGTCTCCGCTAAATTCAAAGCTTCCTCGGAGGGCAGCAGGAAAAGCAGGGTTGAATAATAATCTGTATCAAAGCCATTCGCTGCAACAACCAGCACCGCATGGTTCTCCATGCCGGGATAGCCTGTGGAAGGTTCCAGAAGATGATGGTAACGGATGCCCTCCGACTCGAAATATTTTTGGTAATCCCCGGAGGTGGCCACGGCTTCTCCCTGCAGCATCAACAGGTTGCCCATGCACCGGGTTTTATCCGTCGGATCGGTGATGCCGATTTTCCACATCGTTCCATCCGGCTTTTGCCCCAAGGTCTTGATATTGCCTCCGGCATTGATGATGCCGTAAATGGGCAGTCCGGAAGCCTGAAGGCTTTCCCAGGCCTTTTCCACGGCATAGCCTTTGGCCACTGCCCCGAGATCCAGGGACATCCCGGCTTCCGTCAGCATGATGCCGCCCCCATTGGGGCTCTGACCGCCCGCGGCTTCTGCCGGAACTTCATGATTCAGCGCCATCTTGTCCATTCCGGTCCGGGCCAGGGCTGCAGCCACAGCCGCCGGATCTGGCAGAGTCCCGGTTTCCCTTGCTATATCCCATACGTCGATCAAGGGACCAAGGGTCGGGTCCACCAATAGATTCCCGCGCTTTTGAACCTGATCTGTCAAATAAAACAAATCATCTCCCACGGTTGTCCACCGGCCAGTACCCGCTGCAGCGGCAACCTTCTGAACATCCGCCGCTCCGCTCGCCTCGTAACGGTCGGTTTGGGCAGAAACACGCTCCATCCGGTCAAAGGACGCCAGAACCGCTTCCTTCAGCTGGTTTTGGGTCGGGGCCTTGTCTGCCTTCGGATCGGCGTGGACCTCAATCGACACCATCGTCCCCATCAAAAAGCGCGTGCTGCTAAAGGAAGAGACCCCGCTCTCTCTCCCACAGCCGGTCAACAACAGACAAAGGGATAGTAAAAGGAGCGGGGCCGCTTGAAGCGCTTTATTCAGTGAAGGCCGCATACACTCTTTGCAGCGCAGGCCGCGCAGCCTTCCGGCTCTTTGGGCTGTTCGCAAATCGTCAGTTCCGGATCGATGGGGGGATCCAGATGAATGCTCTTGCGAGGACATTTTGCAACGCAGATTCCGCAGCTCGTGCATTTGTCATAATCGATGACCGCCACACTGCCTGCCTTGCTCTCCAGCAGCGTGATCGCCCCTTCCGGACAATTCTTGACGCAGATCCCGCAGCTGATGCAGGAGACTTTACAGGTATCCATGGCCTTCTTGCCTTTATCCCGGTTGTTGCAGCGGACGTGGACCTGTTTGTTGATGGGCACGATCTGCAGAATTTTTTGCGGACACTGGTTGGCGCAAATGCCACAGCCAACGCAGGCGGAGGTGTCCACCACCGGAAGCCGGTTCTCGCCGATATGAATGGCATCGAAAGGACAGACCTGTTCACAGGAGCCCAAACCAATGCAGCCGTAATAGCAGTAGCTGGGACCGCCAAACTGGGTTACCGCTAAATGGCAGTCCATCACGCCTTTGTATTCGTAAAGAGGTTTCGTATTGTCGAAGGTGCCGTTGCAGTGGAGCTGGGCGACTTTACGAACCGTTTCGGGTGCGGCATTCAGTCCCATGATCGCCGCAATCTCCTTGGCAACCTTTTCTTTGCCCGGAACACAGGCGTTGATTGGCGCCCCCTCGTTCACGATGGCATTGGCCAGTCCTGCACAGCCGGGAAAACCGCAGGCGCCGCAATTTGCGCCTGGCAGTACGGACAATACTTCGTCGACACGGGGATCCGTTTCAACCGCCAGCTTTTTAGAAGCCACGGCCAATACGGCGCCGAAAATGCCGCCCATGACTGCCAGGATCACGATGGCTTGTATCATAGATGTTCAACCTCCATATTCGTCAAATCATGCCGGTGAAGCCGACAAACGCCAAGCCCATGGAACTGGCCACAAAGAAAACGATCGGCAGTCCCTTCATCGCATCCGGTACATCAGCCTCATCCAGACGCTCCCGGATACCGGCCATCAGAACCAGTGCCAAGGTGAATCCCGCAGAATTGGCAAAGGCATTGGCAAGGGTGTAGATCAGATTGTAGTTTTCCTGGATATTGAGCAGAGCGATACCCAGAATCGCACAATTTGTTGTGATCAAAGGGAGGTACACGCCCATGGATTTATAGAGGGCCGGCACATTTTTCTTGAGAAACATCTCCAGGAGCTGGACCAGCGCGGCAATCGTCAGAATGAATGCAATGGTCTTCAGATACTCCAGGTCAAAGCGGACCAGAAGGAACGTGTAAACCAGCCAGCAAATCGTCGAGGATAAGATCATGACAAACATGACTGAAAGCCCCATTCCGAAGGCGGATTTGATATCTTTTGATACGCCAAGGAAAGGACATATCCCCAGGAACTGTGCTAAAACAATGTTGGAGATGAAAATGGATCCGAAAATCAACGCAAACAATTCCATTTTACATGACCTCCTTCTTTGCAGCCTGACGGCGATTTATGATGTTCATTCCGGCAAAAAGGAAGCCCATGGTAATGAAGGCGCCGGCCGGAAGGATCATGATCAGGATCGGTTCATAGGCTGAACCAAGAATAGGGTAGCCTAAAAAGGTGCCTGCTCCAAGAATCTCCCGGATCGAGGAAACGGCAACAATGGCCAAAGTATATCCCAAGCCCATTCCCAGGCCGTCCGCAATCGAGGGCAGCGCCGCGTTCTTTCCGGCAAAAGCCTCAGCCCGGCCAAGAATGACGCAATTGACCACGATCAGCGGGATAAAGATGCCCAGCGCTGAATAAAGAGCTGGCGAAAAGGCGTTCATGATCATCTCGATCATGGTCACGAAGGATGCAATGACCACAATGTAAGAAGGGATCCGGATATCGGATGGCACCGCTTTGCGAAGGATCGAAATCACCAGATTGGAACAAACCAGCACCGCGGTGAATGCGACGCCCATCCCTAAAGCGTTGTTGACTGAGGTTGTCACCGCCAGGGCGGGACAAGTCCCAAGCACTTGGACAAACAAGGGGTTTTCAGCAATAACTCCCTTTGTAAATTCTTTGCCTATTCTCATAAAGCAGCCTCCTTTCTATCGGTTTGCATAATTTGCCGCGAAATCAGCCTGTGCCGCGTTGATGCCCGTAACAACCGCCGTTGATGTAATGGTGGCCGCTGTGATGGCCTGCACCTCTTGGTCGGAAGAGGTTTCCGTCTTAACAGCTTTCAGGGGCTGGGCAGCCGATTTGCCGGCAAACCGTGCAGCAAACCAAGGCTGCGTGCAGTTGCCGCCGAGACCGGGGGTTTCCGATTGCTTCAGAACCTTGATCCCGGTGATTTTTTGAGTTTCGATATCGAAGCCGACCAGGGTCAGCACCGCGCCGCCATAGCCGCCGGGTGCGACGGTATAGATCACACCCACTTCCTGGCCGTCTTTCTTAGCGGATACAACATCCGTGATGGCAGCATCGCTGCCTGTGTACTCTGTTTCGCTGTATTCGCTGGCCTCAGGATAAACCTCCGTATAGCCTTCCTGAAGCGCCTGCGCATTCTGGGCTGCGATCCGGTCGATGGTGATGTCATTGATGTAGGCGATCAACAACGCGGAAACGCCGCAGACGATCAGGAGAAAAGCAGTCAGTTTGAATACTTTTTGATTCATTATTTTGCCCTCCCGAAAATTCTGCCCTTGGTGTATCGGTCGATGATCGGCGTCAAAATATTCATGATAAGGATGGAATAGCATACACCCTCAGACAGACCGCCGAAAAGACGGATCAGACTGGTCAACAGGCCGAGTCCCAAGCCGAAAATCACCCGTCCCCGTACTGTGATGGGGCTGGTGACCCAGTCCGTGGCCATGAAGAAGGCTCCGATCATTAGCCCGCCGGAACAAAGCTGCATAAACGGGTAAGCCATTCCGAAACCTTTGATCATCCCGAACAAGGCCGTCAAAACGAAGACCGTTCCCAGATAGGATGCGGGAATCCTCCAATCCACATGGCCTTTGTAAATCAAATATAAACCGCCCAGGATCAGTGCCAAAGCGCTGGTTTCGCCAAGACTGCCGGGAATCTGTCCGACAAACATCTGCCACAGGCTGGGAAGCTGGTCCATGGCGCCGGCTTTCAGCAACGCAAGCGGCGTCGCCATGGTCACCGCATCCACGCTGCTCCCGACGGTGGGAACCCAGGTGGTCATGTAGACCGGGAAGGAGGCCAGTAAAATCGCCCGGCCAATGTGGGCCGGATTAAAGATATTTTGTCCAAGACCACCGAAAACCTGTTTGCCGATGACGATGGCGCTGACCGAGCCGAGGACCGCCGCCCAAAGAGGAATTCCCGGGGGCAGGCACATGGCCAGAAGCCCGCCGGTCAGTATGGCACTCCCGTCAAACAGGGTATTGCCTCGATGCATGATCCGGCGGCAGGCATATTCCGCGGCCATAGCGGACGCGATCGAAACCAGAATCACCAATAAAGCGCGAAACCCGAAATAAAACACTGCTGCCGCAACGGCGGGAATCAAGGCTAAGCCCACATCCCGCATGGCTTTTTCAGTTGTATATCTGCTATGTAAATGAGGCGAGCAGGATAAAATGAGGGGTTTATTAATACTCTCCATTTCATCAACCATTCCTTTCTCTGATGCTGAATTATACTAAGAAGGGATTGACCGCACCGTTGCCGTCCTTACTGGTCACATATTGCTTGGCCAGCCGGATGTAGTGGACAAGAGGGATCATGCTGGGGCACACATACGCGCAGCTGCCGCATTCAATGCAGCTGGTCACATCGCATGCCTTCGTCTTTGCCCAGTCCCTGCGTTTTGCGGCTTTGACAATGGTGGTCGGTTCAAGGCCCATCGGGCAGGCATCCACGCAACGGGCACAGCGAACGCAGGGCCCTTCTTCTTCCCGTTTCAGCACTTGAGACTCTTCATTGAATACCAGAATACCGGATGTCCCTTTCATGACCGGGATCTCCATCGTGTATACGGCGAAGCCCATCATGGGACCGCCGGAAATCACCTTGACGATATCGCCGATGACCTCGCCGTTTTCTTCAATCAAATCTTTATACAGTGTGCCGATCCGCACCCGGTAATTCATCGGTCTGACAATGCCGTTGCCGTTGAGGGTCACAATGCGGTCGATCAGGGGACGACGGAATTCCACCGCATCCGCAACGGCCGCAGCGGTCCCGACGTTGTTGACGATCACATTGACGTCCATGGGCAGCCCGCCGGGAGGAACTTCCCTGCCGGTCACGGCGTTGATCAGCTGCTTCTCAGAGCCTTGCGGATATTTTTCCTTGCAGACAATGGTTTCGATGGTAGAGTCCTGCTCGGTCAGGCGGATCATGAGCTCAAAAGCATCCATCTTGTTTTCTTCGATGGCGATCACGCCTTTGGGGCAGTCTGCAAGCTTCATCATGTATTTCAGTCCGGCGATGATCCGTTCCGGCCGCTCCAGCATGATCCGGTGGTCAGCCGTCAGGAAAGGCTCGCACTCGATGCCGTTTAAGATGATATGGTCCGCTTTTTTCCCTTCTTTGGAAGGCGCATATTTGACATGGGACGGAAACGTCGCGCCGCCCATGCCGACGATGCCGGCCTCCAGGACGCGGGCTCCGATTTCTTTGGCATCCAGAGCCTGGGGATTTTGTTCAGGCTGAATCAGTCCCTCCAGCCATTCATCTTTAAAATCGTTTTCGATCACAACACAATCCGCCATACGGCCGTTAGGCACCGGCAGCTGCTTGAAGCCGATCACTTTGCCGCTGACGCTGGCGTGAGCCGGAACGCTGACGAATCCTTGGGATTCACCGATCTTCTGTCCCATTTTTACAAGGTCACCGACAGCCACCAATGGCTTGGAAGGCGCTCCGATGTGCATGGACATCGGGATGTAAACCTTTGCCGGCGCTTTGGCTTCCTGGGTTTCAAGACTGTTCGTGAATTCCTTGAAGTCCTGAATATGAGTGCCTCCGCTGAATGTCCTTTTTTCGTAATTCACAGGCATCCTCCTTGTGTGGTCAGCAACAGAATTTATTCTATTTTCTGATGCCGTTAGAATAAAATTAAATGAATGATGATGACACGGATTTAAGATTCCAATGAAATAATTTCGAATGCGCAGGTCTCCTCGTCCAAAGTGAGAAAACCCATGGTAACAGGCAGCATATATCGCCTCGGGCCGACGCTCCCGGGATTAATATAAAGCACCTGGCCTATTTGTTCACAGGCCGCGATATGGGTATGTCCGCTGACGATGATTTGGATATTTGCCGCCACGGGATCCAAGTCCAGATGGTTCAGGTCATGCAGCAAATAAATTTGATATCCTTGGATCTGGATCAATTCCCTGGACGGTAAATCCTGCGCCGCTTCTCCTCGGTCACAGTTGCCTCTCACCGCATAGACCGGGGCCAGTTGTCTCAAAGACTCCAAGAGAGTCGCCGAGCATACGTCCCCCGCATGCAGGATCATATCGACACCTTGGAGACGGTCCTTCACTTCATCGCGCAAAAGCCCGTGGGTGTCCGAGATCACACCGATGCATACGCTCTTCGGTTTGCCCCTCTGATTTAAAAAAACCGGCCGTCTTCCGGCCAAACGTTCCAGATTTCATGCCTCCTTCGCCAATAATTCGGATTTTCGCTGAACAATGGTTCGTGTCGTACCCGGATCAGACAAAAATTATCCATGAACCTTTCGGTTACACCAGAAATAAACATAAAGGGGCTGAATACATCAACAAACATTATATACCCTGGTTCTGAAAAAGTTAAGAGTGAATGTTCAGCCGCTCATCATAATTCGATGTATACATGAAATATTTTTTTCTTGCATAGATTGCAAAATCGATTTACAGACTATTCATTTTGCAGAATTAGTGCTATAATTTTCTAGTGAAGTTTTTCGGGCGATTAGCTCAGCTGGGAGAGCGCTGCGTTCGCAATGCAGAGGCCAGGGGTTCGATCCCCCTATCGTCCACCAATTTGCATACAAAAAAGGCGGGATCCAACGATGGATTCCGCCTTTTCTTCGGGCTACAGCCTGATCGGGAGGTCTTTACAGGTTCTGCCGCTGCAGGATCGGCCGCAGGCGGGCCGCCAGCAGCGCCGCTGCCAGCGCCACCAGAATGTCCTTGGGAATATCCAGAGGCAGGCAAGCGGCCAGGATCGTCCAGGCCGGCGTGACCGTCCCCATGTAGAAATTCAAAACAGCATACTTATAAATGATCCCCACCGTGTAAAGAATGGCCAGACCGGCGAGCCCCGCCGCAAACAAGGGAAGCCGTCCCATGGACTTGTTTCTTTCAGTCAGCCGCCCGATGGCCCAGGCAGCCATCACAAAGCCCAGCAGAAAGCCAAAGCTGGGGCGGAGGACATAGCCAATGCCCCCACCGGCGGCAAAGATCGGCACACCGCTGAGTCCAACCAGCAAGTAGACGATCAAGGAAAGCGCCCCCCGCTTCGAACCCAGCAGCATACCGGCCAAGAGGACAAATAAGGTCTGCAGGGTCACGTAATCGAACAGGGGCATGGGAATCCGGATGAAGGCGCCAACGGCGGTCAAGGCGGCGAAAAGACCGCAAAGGATCATGGATCGCGTTGTGCTATGGGCCGGTTCATAAATCGTGTTCTGAGTGTTCATAAGAGCCTCCTTGGTTTGTGTTTTTTGTCAACCGTATATTTATTTATGGTTGACATTGAATTTAAACAAATGCTTGCTTTTCCTTGATTCACAGGGGGAGAATGCTGACTTCGCCTGAGCTCAGGGTGTGACGCAGGCCCTGTCCATCCTCCACGATGAGGAACCCCTGATCATCGATGTCCACAGCCATGGCTTCGGTCAGCAAGGGATCTCCGGTGATGCGGACTTTTCGTGTCAGTACATTGGACCGCTTCCGGTATGCCGCCATGATGTCCTGGGTCGCCTGCCGGGGATTTTGTTCAAGGGCGGCCATAAAGGCAAAAACCCGGCCAATCAGCAGAGCTGCCAGATGGTTGCGGAGGATCGGCTTTTCACCGGCATCGAAAAGGGAACCGGCAACCCGTTCCAAACCTTCCGGAAATTCCCCCGCCAAGGGCTTCACGTTGATCCCGATGCCCAACACCAGATAATCAATGCCTCCGCCTTCCCAGCTTGTAGCTGCTTCCGTCAGGATACCAACGATTTTTTTATCTCCGCGGAAGAGATCATTGACCCATTTGATGGTGATGGTGCAATCCTTCACACTTTCCAGGACATCCGCCGTCAGAACCCCGGCGGCCGCCGTCATGATCACAGCCTGGTTCACCGGCAGATTCGGACGCAGAATAAAACTGATGTACAAACCGCCGCCGGGCGGTGAAAAGAAGGGACGGCCTTTGCGGCCCCTACCGGAGGTCTGTTCCTCCGCAAGGATCACGGTGCCGTGGGGCGCGCCCTTCATCGCCCATTCCTTCGCCACGCTGTTTGTGGATTCCACGGTTTTGAAGACATGGATTTCCTGCCCGTGCTCCGGATTCGGCAGATGGATACGGATGCCTTCCGGAGAAAGCACATCGCTTTCGGGGCTCAGGCAATACCCCTTGTTGGTTACCCCTTCGATGCGGTGCCCTTCCTTCTGCAGTTCCCGGACTGCCTTCCAGACGGCGTTGCGGCTGACCGCCAGCTGCCGGGCCAGATCTTCCCCGGACAGGCTTTCACCCCGATGCATCTCCAACAATCTTAAAATATCTTGTTTGCTTGACATGTGCGCCTCCGCTTTTGGGAATTCGATTGCCGTGCATCCTCATGGAAATTATCATACGAAAACCGCGTCGGTTTGTCAACCTCAACGTTGTTTATTGGTTGACATCTGTGTCCAAAAAACCGGACGGCTGTTGCCAACCGTCCGATAGGCTGTTATTCAAGGCTCAAGGTTTCCGGGAAGCCGTTCATAAGGTTCATGTTCTGGACCGCCGCGCCGGAAGCGCCCTTGCCCAGATTGTCCAGGCGACAGGCCAGCAGGATCTGTTCTGAATTGCCAAACACAAAAATCTCTGCCCGGTTGGTGTTGTTGCAGGCTTTCACGTTGAAGTAGGCGCTGTCGATGCATAGATCCTGTACGAAGGGCATCACCTTGACGAAGGTTTGGCCCTGATAATACGCTTCAAGGATTTGATGGACCTCCGCCGGTGTGAGGTGTTGATTCAGAAGCCGGGCCTGCAGAGGTGTAAAGACGGCCAACCCCCGCTCAAAATCCCCCACGATGGGAGAAAACGAGGGCGGAAAAGCCAAGCCCGCTGCTTTTTGCATCTCCGGAAGATGCTTATGCTTCTGGCCTAAGGCGTATTCCCGGGGCGCGTCGTGATCAGGATATAAAACCTGCCGTTGGGCATCGGTATATTCCGCGATCATTTGCTTGCCGCCGCCGCTGTAGCCGGTGATGCTATGGCTGGCAATCGGATAATCCGCCGGCACGATCCCCTGTTTGACCAAGGGATAAAGCGGAAGAATGAAAGCGGAAGCGTGACATCCCGGAACGGCAACCTGCCTGGAAGAACATATCGCTTCCCGGGCTTCCCGGCTGAGCTCCGGCAGGCCATAGGTCCAGTCGGAATGGGTGCGGTGCGCCGTGCTGGCATCAATCAGGCAGGTCCGGTGATTGTCTTTTTCCACCATAGAAACCGTTTCCCGGGCTGCGGCGTCCGGCAGACAAATAAAAACCACATCGGCCGAATTGATCATTGCCCGGCGGGCATCGGGATCCTTTCGCCGCGCCTCATCGATTTTCAAGACCTCCACATAGGGATGGGCGGCCAGCCGTTCGTTGATTTTTAATCCGGTGGTGCCGGATTGTCCTTCCACATAGACTTTAATTTTCGCTGTCATCGTCATCCTCTTTTCTGTCCTGCGGCACTTCAATCTGCGTAAGCGTCCGGGCTTCCCGCAGCCTGGCTTCAGTTTTCAGCGCCTGCGTCGCCGCAGCTCCTCCGGCGGTCCAACCGGTGGAAAAGGCTGCCTGCAGATTATAGCCTCCGGTATAGCCATCCACATCCAGAATCTCTCCGGCAAAATACAGGCCTTCCGTTTTCTTGGAGGCCATGGTTTTGGGATCGATCTCTTTAAGATCCACACCGCCCACGGTAATGATCGCTTCGGCCATGGGCCGTGTTCCTTTGATGGTCAGCGTCAGCCCTTTCAGCGTTTTGCCAAGACGCGTCCGTTCCTCCCGGGTCAGTTGACTGACCCAGACTTCCCCATCCAGGCTCGCCGCCTGGATCACCGCCGGAATCAATGCCCTGGGCAGCAGATCGTTCAAGGCGTTTTTCAGCTGCTTTTTTTGATATTTCAAGAAATCCCGCTGGATCCGTTGATCCAGCACCTCCGGTGTAAGGGCTGGCTTCAGGTCGATCCTTAAGGTGACCGGCTTTTCCTTTGCCTCATGGTAAGCCCGGCTCAGACTCAGGATAATGGGGCCCGTCACGCCGAAATGGGCGAAAAGCATTTCCCCCTGCTGGCGGTCCAGGCAGGTTTCCTGACCTTGAGGTCCTGCCCACAAACTGGCTTCCACATTTTTCAGGGCCAGTCCGGAAAGCTCGGAAACCCAGGATTCACGGGTCTCCAAAGGCACCAGTCCGGGCCGAAGGTCCGTGACCCGATGCCCCGCCTGCTTCGCCCAGCGGTGGCCGTCCCCGGTGGAACCGGTCAACGGATAGGACAAGCCGCCGGTGGCGATCACTACGGCAGAAGCCTCGACCTGTTCCAGGCCCTTTTTAGTTCGGATCTCTGCACCGATGATCCGCCTTCCTACAAGGCCGGTCTCAAACCTCAGTCCCGTCACCTCGGTCCCCGTCCAGACGCGCACTCCGGACCGCTCTGCGTAATGGACCAGGGCGTCCGCCACGTCGTTGGCGCTGTCGGATTCCGGAAAGATCCGGCCGCCTCGCTCGGTTTTCAAGGCAACCCCTTGGGCCTCCAGCAGCGCGCAGAGCTGCTCATTGAAAAACCGGGCAAAGGCGCTGTAAAGAAAACGTCCCTGCCCAGGAAATTGTTCTATGAATTGCCGGATTTCCCCGGCATTGGTAACGTTGCAGCGTCCTTTCCCGGTGATGCGCAGCTTCCGGCCGGCCATTTTGTTTTTCTCCACCAGCAGCACCGAAGCGCCCATCTGAGCAGCCCGGCTGGCCGCCAACAGGCCGGCGGGGCCACCGCCGATCACCAGGACCTGTACTTTCTTCATTTAACCGCGAATCTCCTTCAATACCTTGGCACAGCGCGGGCAGACCTTCTCATGATCCAGTTCTTCCGAATAGATCCAGCAGCGCTGGCACTTCTCTCCGTCCGCCTTTTCAACCTTGACCAGCAGGTCCACCCCATCCGTCAAGACCAAGTGCGCGCCGGATACAATGAACAAGTCCGCCAGCTCATGCTGATATTCCGCTAGCCAGCCATACTTTTCCAAGTCCGCCGTGACGGTCACTTTGGCGTCGAGGGAATGCCCGATCAGTTTTTCGGTCCGGGCCACTTCCAATGCCTTAAGCGCTTGTTCCCTCACCAACAAGAGGCTATCCCAGCGGCTCGCCAGGGCATCATTCTGCCATTCCGGCTGCGCCACCGGCCAGTCCGCCATCTGGGCGAAAGGAACGGTCTTGCTCTGTGGCAGGTATTGCCAGATTTCTTCGGCGGTAAAGGTCAGAATCGGCGCCATCAGGCCCGTTAAAGCGTTCAGGATCTCCCACATGGCCTGCTGGCCGCTGCGGCGCAATTCTGAGCCAGCCGTTTCGGTGTAGAGGCGGTCTTTGATGATATCCAGATAGACCGCACTCATGTCCAGGGTACAGAAACGGTGGATCGCATGATATGCAGTATGGAATTCATAGTTTTCAAAGCCTTCGGTAACGCGGTCGATCAGGCGCGCCAAACGGTCCAGCGCCCAACGATCGATCTCCAGCAGGTCCTCATAGGCCACCCGATGGACCTCGGGATCAAAGTCAGACAGGTTGCCCAGAAGGAACCGGATGGTGTTGCGGATCTTCCGGTATGCCTCGCTGACCTGCTTCATGATGCCCTGGGAATTGGCCAGGTCGTTGCGATAGTCTGCCGAAGAAACCCAGAGGCGCAGAATATCGGCGCCCATGGTGCTGATAATTTTCAAGGGATCCACCACATTGCCCAAGGACTTGGACTGCTTGCGGCCTTGTTCATCCACAATGAAACCGTGGGTAAGTACCGCTTTGTAAGGCGCCTTGCCCCGCAGAGCGACCCCGGTGCACAAGGAGGAATTGAACCAGCCTCGATGCTGGTCGCTTCCCTCCAGATAGAGGTCTGCCGGCCAAGCCAGTTCCGAACGGGTCTCCAAAACCGCCATATGGCTGGAGCCGGAGTCAAACCAGACGTCCATGATGTCGGTTTCTTTTTTGAAATGGCTGCCGCCGCATGTCGGGCAGCGATACCCTTCCGGAAGCAGCTCCGCCGCTTCCCTGGCCCACCATATGTTGGAGCCATGCTCACCGAAGAGCACCGCCACATGCTGGATCACGGTCTTGTCCACGATCGCCTCGCCGCAGTCTTTGCAGTAGAATATCGGGATCGGCACGCCCCAGGTCCGCTGGCGCGAGATGCACCAATCGCCCCGGTCGGCGATCATGTTGTGGATGCGTTCGCGGCCCCAGGCGGGGATCCACTGAACATCCTCGTCAATGGCTTTCAGCGCAGCTTCACGGAAGCCATCGATGGAGACAAACCATTGCTCCGCAGCCCGGTACATGACCGGTTGTTTGCAACGCCAGCAATGGGGGAATTGATGGCGGATGCTGCCTTTGGCCAGCAGAAGGTTTTGGGATGCCAGCAGCTTCAGGATTTCCGGATTGGCATCCTCGATGAACATCCCCTCGAAGGGCCCGCCTTCTTTGGTGAAGCGCCCTTTATCATCCACGGGGCA
>CALMWJ010000028.1 GCA_937873525.1 uncultured Peptococcaceae bacterium
AACAGACCCTCCATCATGATCCGGTCGGTGGCTTCGTTGGGCGCATGCGCCTTGGCGGTGTTGGCCAGGTCGACCAGCGCGGCGGTCAATTCGTCCTGAAGGACGGCAGTGTGGTCTTTTTTGCCGCAGACCCCTGCGACCCCTGTGCAGCTTTTACCGCCGGCGGTTTGTTCACATTGAAAACAAAACATGTTGGACATTGGATAGCCTCCTTATATATAATTTTGCGCATCGCTTGTGCTCTTGAGGCAATCATACTATAATAAAAACAACCATGCAGTTGCATATGCAACGAGGAAGTGATTATTTTGGACAAAAACTCAGAAATATCTGTTAAGTCAATGCTCTTTGACCGGATCGACGCTATGGATAGGAAATCCCTCCTGTCCTGTCTCGGGGCAAAACGGGTCAAAAAAACCGCCGGCGAGCTTCTCTGGTCGGCGGGGGATAAGGTGACGGCCATCGGCATGATCGTCAGCGGCAAGCTTCAGATCATCCGGGAGGATGTGGCGGGCAACCGGGCCATCATCGCGGAGCTCAGCGCCGGCGAGCTCTTCGGCGAATCCTTCGTCTGCGCTGGGGAAGGGGAGAGCCCGGTGTCGGTGGAGGCGGTCACGGAATGCGAAGTGATCTTCATTCCGCTGCAAAGGATCCTGACGCCTTGCACCGCAGCCTGCGATTTCCACAGTCGGCTGATCGCCAACCTGCTGAAGATCATCTCACAGAAAAACATGCTTCTGAATCAGAAAATCGACATCCTCTCCCGGCGGAACCTGCGGGACAAGCTGATGGCGTATTTTATGCTGCAGATCGAGGATCTGAAGAAGAATGAGTTTGAGATCCCCTTCAGCCGCAGCGAGCTGGCGGATTATCTCTGCGTCGACCGCAGCGCCATGTCCCGGGAGCTTGGTAAAATGCGGGATGAGGGCATCCTGGAATTCCATAAAAACCGGTTCCGCATCGTCACGCCGTGATTCAGGGAGGCGACGCATGAACAAGAGCAAAAAAATGACCGGGCGGGAAATCCTGCTGATCCTTTGTGGAACCACCATCATGGCTTTTGGGCTGACTTGGTTTTTGTCGCCGGCGGGAATGGTGATCGGCGGGGTGTCCGGCTTGGGCATCATCATCCGGCAGCTTTCAGGGGAAGCTTTCGGCTACAGCATCCCCCTTTGGGTCACGAACCTGGTCCTTAATATCCCGCTGTTCGCCCTCAGCATTCGTCAGCGAGGGCTGAAATTCGCTCAAAAATCCTTGCTGGCGGTGGTCTGGCTGTCCGTGGCCTTATGGATCAGTGAAACCATTCCCAATCGATTTTACCAGGGAGAAGACCTTCTGCTGGCAGCGGTCTTTGGGGGCCTCTCCTTTGGCGTGGGCATCGGCATGGCCCTCATGGCATCCTCCACCACCGGCGGCACGGACATGCTGGCCTCGATCATCAAATATAAGAAGCCCCATTTCCCCATGGCCAAACTGATGCTGGCCATCGACGGGACCATTATTTTAGGCGGATTGTTCGTCTTTGGGCCGCGGAACACCATGTACGCCTTGATTTCCGTGGTCATCAATTCCTACGTGATGAACATGATCCTGGAAGGCATGCATTTCGCGAAAGCGGCTTTCATCATGTCCGCCAAAAATGAACAAATCTCCCAAGCCATCCTGCTGGAGATGAAGCGGGGCAACACCGGGCT
>CALMWJ010000029.1 GCA_937873525.1 uncultured Peptococcaceae bacterium
GGCTCTTAAGTCGAATTCCTGAAAGCCGCCATCCATGATTTTCGAGATGGGCGTGTCTTTGCGCACATATAGTCCGCCGATCCCTTTGGGACCATGGATCGTGTGGGCCGACAGGGTGATCAGGTCAACAGGGATTTTCTTGACATCGATCGGGATTCTGGTAAAGGTATGGGTCGCATCCGTATGGAAAAGAACCTTCCTGCGCTTACACAATTCCCCGATAGAGGCGATATCCTGGACCGTGCCGATTTCCTGATTGCCATGCTGGATGGAGACCAGGATTGTCTCATCCCTGATCAAGGCTTCCAAATGCTCGGGCTTTATTCGGCCGTATTCGTCCACATCAACGTAATCGACGGCATACCCCTGTTTTTCCAAAGCCCTCGCGCTGTGAAGGACCGGGAAATCCTCGACCTTTGAAATAATGATATGGTTGCCTTTCTGCATACCCAGGGATTTGGCTACCCCTTTCAGCGCCAGATTGCTGGATTCTGTGCTCCCGGATGTGAAGATCAGTTCGTCGGGCTCCGCGCCCAGGGCAGCCGCAACGGCCTCTCTTGCCTGCGCCAAGGTTTCACGGGCCTCAAGGCCTTGGGAATACCCGAATTCTGAAGTGGCCACTGCATAATTCTCGAAGAAGCACGGACGCATCGCTTCGAGGACTTTTTCGTCAAGCCGGGTCGCGGCGGCATTGTCCAAATAAATCGATTGCTCTGTCATACATTTCACTCCTATACCAACAAGGTGATTGCGGCGTCCCGGGCCTCCTGGATATAGGAGCCCACCGCGCCATAGTCATCGATGAGGCTTTCATTGAGATCCTGGCGCTTTACGCCCATGATTTCCATGGTCATTTCACAGGCGATGATTTTCCCGCCAAGCTCCTTGAAATCCCGGATGAGCCTTTCCAGCGAAGCGACATTGGCCTTCTTCATTCGGTGCCGGATCATCAGCCTTCCCAAGCCCAGCATATTCATTTTCGAAAGGCCGCCTTGGTCCAGCCCGCCTTTCTTTAAGCGCAGCAGCCCCCAGAAGGTAAAATAGAGGCTCGCTTCCATGCCCATGGCCAAAGCGCCGTTGGCTACGATAAGCGCACTATAGATTTTATCAAGGTCTCCGCTGTGTACGATGATGGTCGCCTTGTCACTCATAGCCTTGCCTCCTTTGTCTCGTCGGTCGATTCCTCCTTTAAATTTGCAGCCTGATTTTCCATTCCTCCCCGGTTTGTTCATCGCTGAGGATCTTGATGGACAAGGCATGGGCTGCCATCGGGATCTCCTTTTTCGATGCCGGGTGGGTGCCGATCACTTCAATAATATCCCCTGGCGCCGCCTTTTTGATTGCTTTGCGGACTTCCACCAATGGAACCGGACAGGTTTCCCCGCGCACATCGACCTTAACTTCCGCCATAAAAAGCCCCCCTTCAACGAATCCATCCATTTTGTTTCAGTTGCCCGCACTTATAGGAAGCGGGGCGTTTATTCTTTCTCTTTCAGGTACAACGCATTCAGGTTGAGCCAGTAGTTGATGATGTCCTCTTGGGGATCGATGTTGATGTCGATATTGCTGAAAACCAGCAGGACAGCCACTTCGGGCGTTTCCAACCGGAGACTCATATCCTTTAAGTCTGCCTGGTCCGAAAAACCCTGGCCCGGCGGATACTTTGCAGCGATCTGGTCGACGTAAGGATTCATATCCTGTTCCAGGATCACCTGCTCGCCCAAAAAGATCTTCAGCAGAGGGATTCCTTGGCCACCGGGCATCGTCCAATAGATCCGGTAGACGCCCCGGTCGCCCTGGATGGTGACATAGTCCTGCTCTTTTCCATAACCGCCCATCATATTGACTGCCCAATCATAGTCCATAATATCGATGGCTTCGGCCGGTAAATACAGATAGGTTCCCATGGCAGGTCCCGCTCCGGGATCCTCCGGCTTCGGCCAGGTTTTTTCAAAGCCCAGCTTGGTTCTGAAAACCTCGTTTTCACGCAATCGCGGGTCGAACCAGGCCGGCAGCTTGGCGTCCCGGGCATAGGCGAGATATTCCACCGCATCGGTGATGGCTTCGCGAACGGTGCTTTCAGGCGCGGTGGCTGCGGGCGCCAGTTGGTCGCCGGAAAGGATCCCCTCCTGGACCAGAAGCTTCTCTAAACGATTGACTTGGGATGTCACCGGCAGTGCATGATAACCGACCGCCGGCAAAACCGAGATCACGGCCAAGGTGCAAACCAAGGCAACAATCACCGGGTGGGCTTTCGCTTTGATCATGATCAGCAAAACAACCGCTGCAACTGCGGCAATCCAGATTAAAACAAAAGAGTACTCCGTCATTTTGAGGCCTGACTTGCCCAGCTGTATCACGAGGGCCCAAGCCTCAAAGGCCAGGATCACCAGCGCAGCAAAGGGATAGCTGCGCCGGTAGAATTTCGCCAGCCCGGATTCATGCTGCGTCACCATGGTATGAAGCCAAATGCCGCCCACGGCATAGGAGGACGCAATGCTGGACAGACGAAGGAAGGAGGAGCCCATGCCTTCCAGGACCGTTTTACCTGCCCAGATCAAAAGGACCACCGTCAAAGCCAGCATCAGCGGAATCATGATGTAATCCAATAAAATCATGATGAACCGCGGTTGGTTCTGGGCCATCGGCCGCCGTTCATCGACCTTTCCTTTGCGGAAGTCCGGAAAATATCCCACAAAAATCGTAAAAGCAATAAAGCCCGTCAAGGTGGCGATGTACATATAGACTTTGCTGCTCATCTCACGGTATAGCAACGCCTGCACGGCGCCAGCAACGCCGGAGGCGCCGCTGGTCATGACCGCACCGTAGATCGATGCAATGAAAAACGCCTTATGGGTCATAAAAAAGGACTGTGAAAAATCAGACTGGTCTTTGGGGTAACCGGCCAAAACAATAAAGGCGGCAAAGCTCACCAGCATGGCTACGCCGACTCGGGCCTCCGCCAGTCCGGTGACCGCTGCATAGCGGGCGCCGGTCAAGGCAGGATCCGTTCCGCCGAACTGAAGGAGTACGAAAAAGGTTGCAATCACCGACAAAACGCCAAGACCATCGGCGACCAGCTCAGACTTCATGTCGTTAAAACGGCTTTTAGCCCATGTGCTGACGGCCAGACTGAAAATCGCTCCCATGGCGAAGGCCCAATGCCAACAGTTGAACACAAAGTTATAGGGTTCCTGCTGCGGCCAATCCAGTTGGATCCTGACCATGGTCACCACCGCAAAGCCAAACGCGCAGGCAATGGTCACAGGAAAGGTCTGCAAGGCCTTCGCCGTTCCTCTGAAAATCTGGGCTATGGACTGGAAAATAGCGTTCATAAACGGACCTCCTTCATTGGGGGAATTTTCCGCTGTTTAAAACAGCACACCTTGCTTTCTTTAGATACAACAACTTTGCCTTGGGACCGATCGTATCCATTCTCAATTCTCAGCGCTTAGATTCCTCGGTCCAATCTGACGATGTCCTTATATAAATTGGGCTTTCCCAGAATGTCATCTTTCAGAATCATGGCCCCTGCCATTGAGTAACACATTCCATTCCCCTCATAACCCAGCAGATAATAGCGGTTTCCTTGATCAGGGTCTTTGCCGATAAAAGGGATCCCGTCTTTTGATCCATAGAACAACGCATTCCAGGCAGCGTCGATCTGAATGCCAAAATTGGGAAATATCGCCTCGATCTGACCGGCAATCCGTTTCGCCTTGGCCATAATCTTTTCTCCGTCCTGCTCTAATTCCTTTTGATCTTCGTCCAGTCCGCCGCCAATAATTCTGTGGTCCATGGTGGTTCGAAAATAAAGGTAGGGATTTTTCGTTTCCCAAACCATCACATCGTCTTTCCACAAGTCATCCTTCATAGGCTTGGAACAAAACGCATAAGTCCTACGGATGATAATTTTGTCTTTGATGATTGGATAAATTTTTGAATAGCCTGTGGTCAGGATCAAATTCTCGAATTGTATGGGATGGCCCTCTTTCGTTAAGATCATATTGCCTTTGATATTGTCTAAATCTAACTCTGTATTCTCATAATATCGGACGCCTTGCTCAATATTCTTCCTGGTCAGCGACTGGATCAACCGGTAGGGATTCACGTCCGCGTCATGCCAGGTACGAAGCGCGCAAGGTTTATGGATTTGATAGATCCTTTTCAGCTGTTCCTCATTTAGGAACTCCACGGGGAAATCATACTTCCTTAGAAGCGCATATTCCCTGACTAATTTCTCAACATCTTTTTTTTCAGAAGCATAGTAAAGGCTGTCGATCGACCTATACTCCGTCTTACCCCCTAAGGATTGATTCAACAATGTGAGCTGGTCCATGGCTTCCAGACACATTCGGTAAAATAAGCGCCCTCGTTCCTCCCCGATGTCATCGGCAAACTCACAGAGCATTTTATCACTGCGGTATTGGAGCAGCCCTGTGCTGGCAAGACTGCTCCCTATTCCGATTTTGTTTTTTTCTGCAAGGATCACATCCATTCCCAAAGCGGAGAGAACATTGGCGCACAACGTCCCGCTGATCCCTCCGCCGGCAATCAAAACCTGGGTTCTTTTCCCTTCCTTGACTTTTTCAAACCGATAGGGCGTGTCAACGGTTTTATCCCAGTAAAGGCTTCCGGAATAAAGCTTCATGAAGCACCTTCTCCTGATCGTTTTTCGCCGAAAAGAACTGGTTTCTGCTTCTCCTGTCGGCAGGATTCATCACGCCCCCAAATCCCGGCTTTTAAAAAGGCCATTTCCAATTTCTAATTTCTTCCTTGTCGATACCATATGCATGGGCATATTGGACGTTTTCAAAAATTTCGTTCCTCATCCGTTCCCGCACATAGGCCCCCTTCGAACCGATGGAGGAAACCAGATCGATGACGTCGATGACCAGGTGGAAACGGTCGATCTCATTGATGATGGCCAGTTCAAGGGGCGTATTGATGTTGCCTTTCTCTTTATAGCCGTGGACATGAAGCCGCTGCTGGCAGGTGCGCATGTAGGTCAGCTTGTGGATCAGCCATGGATAGCCGTGGAAATTGAAAATCACATCCTTGTCCTTGGTAAAGAGGGAATTGAATTCATCCTCGGTCAGGCCGTGAGGATGCTCGGAGGCGGACATCAGCCGCGTCAGATCCACAATGTTGATGAACCGCACGCGGAGCGCCGGAAATTCCTCCCGAAGAATGGCCGTTGCGGCCAAGGCTTCCTGAGTGGCCACATCCCCGCAGCCGGCGATCACGATGTCCGGATCAGACAATTCATTCACAACCTTGTCGTTGCTGGCCCATTCCCAGATGCCGATGCCCTTGGTGCAATGCCGAACCGCTTCCTCCATGCTCAGATACTGCAAATGCCTCTGCTTATCCGAAACGATCACATTCACATAGCCGGTGCTTTTCAGACAGTGGTCCGCTGTGGAAAGCAAGCAGTTGGCGTCCGGCGGAAGATAGATCCGGACCACCTCCGGGTCTTTGTTGGTCAGCAGATCCAAAAACCCCGGGTCCTGATGGGAGAAGCCGTTATGGTCCTGACGCCATACGGTGGAGGATAACAGGATGTTTTCCGAGGAGATCGGCGCACGCCATGGGGTTTCATAGCGGCTGATGCTCAGCCATTTGGCATGCTGGTTGAACATGGAATCGATGATATGGGCAAAGGCTTCATAGGTATGGAAAAGCCCATGCCGCCCTGTCAGGAGATAGCCCTCCAGCCATCCCAGAAGGGTATGTTCGCTGAGCATCTCCATGACTTTGCCATCCGCAGCCAGCTCGCCGCCTTCGGCATCCTCTTTATGGTAATCCGCGATCCAGGTCTTTTTGCTTGCTTCATAAACAGCCTGCAATCGATTGGAAGCCGTTTCGTCCGGTCCGAACATCCTGAAATTGTCCGGATTGTTCCGAAACACATCCCTCAGAAATTCGCCCAGCGGTACTGTGTTTTCATGGCTTAGGCTGCCCGGCCGCTCCACCTTGACCGCATAGTCCCGGAAATCCGGCATCCGCAGCTGCTTGCGCAGAAGGCCGCCATTGGCCGCAGGATTGGCGCTCATCCGTCGGTTTCCCTCCGGCGCCAGCGCTCGGAGCTCGGGAACAAGCCTGCCCGATCCATCAAAAAGGGTCTGCGGCTGGTAGCTGGCCAGCCATTCCTCCAGCTTTTTCAGATGCTCTGGGTTTTCATGGACCTTGTTCAGGGGAACCTGATGGGCGCGCCAGGTTCCTTCGATGGGCCGACCGTCGATTTCCTTGGGGCCTGTCCAGCCTTTGGGGGACCTCAGGATGATCATAGGCCATACCGGACGCTTCAAGAAACCCCGGGATCGGGCTTCTGTCTGAATACGCCGGATCTCCAGAACGGCTTCCTCCA
>CALMWJ010000030.1 GCA_937873525.1 uncultured Peptococcaceae bacterium
GGGGCGACGAAGACGGGAATGTATTTGGACGCTTGTTCCCGTTCTGAGCCAGTAGCGTAACCGACTGAGAGGCCGGTTTTATTTTTTTCAATGCATTGATTATCAATCCGGGGAGGTGGTTCACTGGCGTGCGCAAACGAACTGAAAACCTGTCGCAAAAGTTTAGTGCGTCGGCTTCGAGTGTTGAAGCCATTCAAATGCATGAAAGGGGGATGTGCATGAAAAGGGTTGAAAAATGGCTGTCGTTTCTTACCATGATTACCCTGCTCCTTTCTCTTTGCGCTGCACCGGCGCTGGCTGCCGATAATTTGATCACGAATAGTGATTTTGAAGGGGGCAACACAGGATTTGACACAGAATACACTTACCTTGATCCTGCCAATACCGGAACATGGACCCTGGGACCCGAAGGCATGTACACGGTCTCCACGAACCCGAATCTGTATCACAGCGCATGGGCATCCTTTGGGGACCACACCACCGGCACCGGCAAAATGATGATCGTCAACGGGGCCATTGACAGCGAACCCAAGGTGCTTTGGTCTCAGGATGTGTCATTGGAAGGGGCCGCGTCATCGCCCCAATACTGGGATCTGTGGGCCGGAAGTGGCATGCGCTGGAACGTCGGCCGAGTGTATGTGACCAACACCGATGAAACGATCTGTGTCAAGCTGATCCTGAATCACAAAGCCGTCAATGGGCACTTCACCATGACCGAGGTTCATCTCGGCATTTGGGAAACCCTTGCCGAGATCCCCCAAAAAAATGGGAATCCGATTCCCGGCAAGTTCCCTGTGAAGATGGAATTTGATCCCGGCGTGCTGGAATACGAATACTGCTTCGAAAACCTTTGGGAACCGGGAACACCGCTGTGTATCGCGACCCATGCGGTCATGGAGCGGCCGGAAACCGAATGCTATCCCGCCCAGTCGGAAACCCTGTGGGGGGACTGCACCCCCTTCCCCGGCAAGAACTGGGCTCGCTACATCAGCTATGTCACCCAGGATGAGGAAGAATCCACCTATCGACTGGCCTTCTATGCCAGAAGCTGCTATGCGGACAATCCAGCGATCCTGGAAATCGAAGTCGATGATGAAGTCATTGGCACTGCCGGACTCGCCGCAAACACCGGAGCCTGGGAGAAGTTTACCTATGATTTCATAGTACCTGCGGACGTTGATACTGCGGCGGTGATCCGCGACCTCCGTCTGCTGGCTCACGGCGATGACTTCTGCATCGATGATATTTCTTTGGAAAAGGTCGATTAAAGGAATCGGACTGCACTGACCCTGCGGCAAGTTCAATCAAGGAGGCCCGCGTCCTGGTTGATGCGGGCCTCAACTATAATAACGATTTGGTGAGCATTCCATGATCGAAGGGGTGTTTTGCATGAGATGGACCTGTCGAAGAAAACTTGCATGGATGATGAGCTTCATCATCGTATTGGCAGCCTGCACGCCGGGATCTGCCGTGGGCAAGTCAGAGGATTTGATGGAAGGATTCCAAGGGGTACAACCTTCGCCGGGAACGTCGCCTGACCCAAGCGCCCTTGGCCATATCGCCCGCTTCTCAGGAGAATTGCTGGAAGCTTCAGCAAACCATCCCGGCAATGTGATGGTTTCGCCGGCGTCTGTCTATGTTGCTTTGGCCATGGCCTTGAATGGGGCCGATGGGGAAACCAAGAGCCAGATGATCAAGGCTTTGGCAGATGATGGGCTTTCGGTTCAAGACATCAATGAAGCCTGTCGGGACTGGATGGCCATGCTGGTGAAATCCGGGGAAAAAACCACACTTGGCATCGCCAATTCCATATGGTTCCATCAGGATTTTTTACCGGCCCAGGATTTTCTGCAAAGCAATGCGGACTATTTTTCAGCCGGCGCCCGAAAGCTGGATTTCCGGGACCGCACCGCCCCTGAAGAAATCAACCGCTGGGTTAAGGATGCGACCCGCGGAACCATAGATCAAATCGTCGATTCGATCAACCCGGATGTGGTGATGTATCTGATCAACACGGTCTACTTCAAATCGGAATGGCAAACGCCTTTCGATCCGAATGCGAACCGGGACCTGACCTTCAATACACCGGCGGGTCCGGTTGAAGCACCCTTTCTCCATCGCGTCGGCGAAATGGAATATTTCGCAGGGCTTGGCGCTCAAGGGGTCTTGCTTCCTTACGATGACGGGCATTTTTCCTTCTTTGCGCTGCTGCCGGACGGACAAATCGATCCCCGCCAGTGGATCTCCCAGCAAGAGACCGGTCGGCTGATGGAGAATATCAGAGCGCTGATGGAACAAAAGCAACATAACCTAATGGCGCTGACCTTGCCGAAATTCGAGGCCCGCTATGAGGACAGCCTGAAGGATGAATTGTCCTTGATGGACATGGATATGGCCTTTGATCCGGCCCGTGCGGATTTTTCCCGTATGAATTCCACCGGTGAGAAGAATCTGTACATCAGTGAAGTGAAGCATAAAACCTATGTGCGCGTCGATGAAAAGGGAACGGAAGCCGCTGCGGCGACTTCTGTGGAGGTCAGCTTGACCAGTGCGCCCGCCTATGAATGCCTTCTGATTTTTGACCGGCCTTTCTTGTACGGCATTGTGGATAATCAGACGGGATTACCTTTGTTCCTTGGAATTCTGGAAAATCCAGCCGCCGAATAAAATGGCACAATATCCTTTGACAGGAAGCTCCGGAGGCCTGATGGACCTGGCGGCCAAGCTGCTGGATACAGACAATGACGGCAGCATTATGGATAATGTTGGGGATTTGCTTGGCGGGTTATTCAAGAAATGAGGATGGTCACGCAAGCTCAACAAAGGGAATAAAATAATTTAGAAGGATGAGAAGGAGGTTGTTCAAGTGAGCGGAATCATGGACAAAATGGGAAAAATCATCAGTGACGTCAAGGGGAAAACCGAAGATTTGAAGGAAAAGGCCGAGGATGTGCTGGAGACCGCCAAAGAGAAAGCGGAGGTATTCAAAGACAAGGCTGAAGACGCTTTAGAGGAAGCCAAGGAAAAGGCTGAAGAACTTAAGGACAAAGTCGAGGATGTTTTCGAAAAGGATGAAGAGACGAAATCGAAGGAAACCGGGTCACCAACCGAACCCAAGGAAAAGTAGGAGGCGCAGAGGCGGATTCGCTTTTCAAGGCTTGGTTTAGAATAGCTTGGGCTTTCAATAAGAATATGATTTTATTGGAGGCACACGACATGACAGGAAAATTTGTGATCAGAGAAACAGCAACCGGAGTCAAGTTTGATTTGAAAGC
>CALMWJ010000031.1 GCA_937873525.1 uncultured Peptococcaceae bacterium
ATCAATGTGAACCTAGGCATTTCCAAGGATGCCTGCGATATCCCAGGGGAAATCGCCAAAGCGAAAAAAGCCATCGAAATGAAGGCGGAGGCCATCATGGACCTTTCCAACTATGGAAAAACCGAGGATTTCCGCAGGGAACTGCTGAGCTTTTCCACCGCCATGATCGGAACCGTGCCGATTTATGACGCCATCGGCTTCTATGAGAAGGAGCTGAAGGACATCCAGCCTCGGGAGTTTCTGGATATTGTCCGCAAGCATGGGGAGGAGGGGGTGGACTTCGTCACGATCCATGCGGGCATGAATCAGAGCACGGCGGCCACCTTTCTTCGGAATCCGCGCCTGATGAACATCGTTTCCCGGGGCGGCTCGCTGCTCTTTGCCTGGATGCGGCTTAACGGAAAAGAAAATCCTTTCTATGAATACTACGATGACCTGCTGGACATCTGCGCGGAATACGACATCACCCTCAGCCTCGGCGACGCCTGCCGTCCCGGCGCCATCGCCGACAGCACGGACGCCAGCCAGATCCACGAATTGATGACCCTGGGTGAATTGACCCGCAGAGCCTGGCGGAAAAATGTGCAGGTCATGATCGAAGGGCCGGGCCATATGGCGCTGGATGAGATCGAAGCCAATGTGAAGCTGGAAAAAAAGCTTTGCCACGGCGCACCCTTTTACGTTCTTGGACCGCTGGTGACCGATATCGCACCGGGATACGACCATATCACCGGCGCCATCGGAGGGGCCGTTGCCGCCGCCGCCGGCGCGGATTTCCTTTGCTATGTCACGCCGGCAGAGCATCTGAGACTGCCGACCCTGGAGGATATGAAGGAAGGTATCATTGCTTCCCAAATCGCAGCCCACGCGGGGGATATTTCCAAAAAGCTGGCCGGGGCTAGAAAGCGGGACAACGAAATGAGCCGTGCCCGGCAGACGCTGGAATGGGATCGGATGTTCCGGCTGGCGCTGGATCCGGAGAAAGCCATGGCGTACCGGAAAAACTCGAATCCAGAGGATGAGAAAACCTGCACCATGTGCGGAAAGATGTGTGCCGTGCGGACCCTCAACAAGGTCCTGGAGGGCGAGGACGTCAATATTTTACGATAAACAGAAGGAATATGGCTTAGAATGTCAAAGAACTCCGGACCGGATCAATTCCTGCCCGGAGTTTTTCATTGGAACCAGTTGGGAAGTTCCTGCGTCTAACGGGATGTGAAGCGGATTTTCACAGTGAAAAACGAAGAACGAATCACAGGGAAAGAGGAGGTTGTTATTGTGAAAAAGCTATTGTCTCTGATCATGACCGGTCTGTTCCTGCTGGTCAGCTGTCCCATGCCCCTGGCTGCACAAACGCCGCAGGATGAGCTGGCCTCGGTGACCCAGAGGGTGAAGGATCGGCTGCATATTGGCGATCAATACACTCAGTTTTCGGGGGAAGTCCAGGAAGATGCGATCGGGCGCCGCTGGAATTTGTCCTGGAGCAATGAGGTTGGGGACGCCCTGCGGATCCAGGCGGACAGCCAAGGAAAAATTCTACAGTATGACCGCACCCTTGGCGAAGAAAGTACGATCCGGTATGACGGAGCCTTTGCGCCTGCCTTTCCGGATCTGAGCCCGGAGGAAGCCAGGGAAAGGGCCCAGGATTTTCTGGACACCGTTCTGGAGGGGCCTCTGGAGACCTTCGCCTTTGCGGAAACCGGGATCCCGGCCGAGCCGCGAAAAAACGGCAACACATATTTCTATGGCACGATCCGGCTGAAGGGACTTGATTCGCCGATCCAGGCTTCCATCAGCTTGAGCGGGCTGGACAAACAGGTGCGTTCGTTCTATCGCAGCGATCGCCGCACTCGTTATCTGGGCGGGATCCCCAGCGAGAAGCCGGCCGCTTCCCAAATCGATGCGGCGGCTTTGCTGAAGGATACGCTGAAGCTGAAAATTGAATATGTTCTGGAAGAAGATCCGGCAACCGGGAAGGAAAAAGCCTTTTTGCGGTACCTTCCGGTATACAACGGGAACTACATGGTGGATGCCCAGACGGGTCAGCTCATCGACATCGATGCGCTATACCGGGAGATCCATGAGAATCCCAAGGAGAGCCCCATGGAGGCAGCGGCTGATTCAGCAAAAGGCGCCGGCCTTACACCGCAGGAGCAGGCCGGGGTCGAAAAGATCGCCGGGATCCTGGACAGCAAGGTGCTGGATTCCAAGGTGCGGGCCATGACGGAATTGGGGCTTGAGGGTTATACCATGGCGGATGCCCGGTACTATTATTACAAGGAAGAGGATCGCTACACCTGTTCCTTGACTTACGCCAAGCCGGAAGGAGAGGGTGATAGCCTGCGGATCCGGCGGAAATATGCGCAGATGGATGCCAATACCGGCCTTCTGGAATCCTTCTCCTCGTCCGGATGGTATGAGGACGTCTCTGAGGAGACCGCGACGATCCCTGAAGGGGAAGCCTTGAGCAAAGCCCAAAGCTTTCTGGCTAAGTACTTCAAGGCGAATTATGCTCAGATGAAGCTTTACCCAAGCGATGACCCGAACCGGATCATGCCCCTGGAGCGGTCCGGCAGACAAGACTACAGTTTTACCTTTGCACAGAGGAAGAACGGGTATTTCTTCCCGAGCAATGCCTATTATGTTTCCATCGATCCTGAAAACGGAACCATCAATAGCTTTTCGGGATATTATCGAGAGGTTGAATTTGAATCTGCCGAGGGGCTGGTCAGCATGGCGAAGGCCGTGGACCAATACTTCAAAACCCAGGAAACGACCCTGGCCTACCTGCAGGTCCCCAAGAAACTGGACCTGTCTTCTCCGGAAATGGAACCCTATATCGAATGGGGGCTTTCCTACCTGTATGAACTGCGGCTTGGCTATTCCCTGACCAGCGAAAAACTGCCATGGGCCATCGACGCCAAAACCGGCGAACCGCTGTACAGTCCGGACTATGGCCGGCAGAAACTAATCTACGAGGATTTGTCAGGGGAAACAACTGAGATCCTGAAGCTGGCTGAATACGGTATTGGCTACGCCGGCGGCAGTTTCCGCCAAAGCAAGACGCTGACCCAGCTGGATATGGTCGCGCTGCTGGTCTCCGCAGACGGTTATCTGGTTGATCCTTCTGATGAAGAAAGCCTGAAGTCTATGTATGAGCGGGCTTATCAGCTGGGGATCCTGAAACGGACCCAGCGGGAGGATGACCGGCAGATCACCCGGATGGAGCTGGTGAAGACCATTCTAACCATGGCAGGCTACGATAAAACCGCTGAG
>CALMWJ010000032.1 GCA_937873525.1 uncultured Peptococcaceae bacterium
AATGACCCCGTCCATATCACAAATAAAGCCCTTTTTCTTTCTAAGCAGTTCCATAAGCTCCTCCTTCAATGATCTTGCGTTCCTTTTCGCCTCTATCCTATAGGATTTGTTTATTCTTTCTATCAACGCATCGTAAATCTTTTGTAAAAGCTGGCAAAGAGCTGGCTGCCGCATCTTGCGAAGGATGCTTCCCCCACCCCATAACGGATGATCACTTAATTCAATAATCTTTACCTTCTTTTTACCTTTCTTTGAATATCGCTTTACAATACTTTTTTATAGTAAAAGCAAGCAAAGAAACTTCGAAAACAAAAGGAGCGACCATCATGAAAATTTTAGGTCAGATCAAACAATTACAGACTTCTGCAAAACGCCTGGCTTTTCTTGGCCTGGCAGGCTTGATGCTGGTGAGCGCCGCAGGCTGCGGCAGCACCGCCCCCGGGGACAAGACAGCCACAACCCAGACGGCACCGGCACAGCAAACAACCTCTGCCGCCAAGACAATGATCCAGGTCATTGGTTCAACCTCGGTCGAGCCCCTCATGACCGCGCTTTCAGACCGCTATTCGGCCCAAAACCCCAACGTCAGCCTCCAGATCCAAGCCCCCGGCTCCTCCGCCGGCATCAAGGCCGCCAATGACGGCAGCGCCCAGATCGGCATGAGCTCCCGTGAACTGAAAGGCGACGAACTGGGCTGGGGCCTGACCCCAACAACCATTGCCTATGACGGCATTGCTGTCGTGGTCCATCCCTCCAATCCTGTGAAAAACCTCACCATGGAACAAGTCAATCAGATCTTCTCCGGCAAAATCACAAACTGGAAAGAAGTGGGCGGTTCTGATAAGGAAATCCTTCTGGTGATCCGTGAAGCCGGTTCCGGCACCCGTGACGCTTTTGAAGAAATCGTCAAGCTCTTTGAAGAAAAGGATGGCAAAAAGGTCTCCACCGTCGCGGAAGACAAAGCCATTATCGCCGACAGCACCAATGCGATCACCGAAAACGTGGCTGGCAAAGAAAATGGCATCGGTTATGTTTCCCTGGGCAGTCTGAATCTCCAGCGCACCAATGCCCTTCAGCTGAATGGGGTGGATTGCACTGCGGATAACGTCAAAAACAAAACCTACAGCCTGTCCCGTCCCTTCCTTCTGCTGACCAAGGGAACTCCCAGTGCTGAAGTTCAAGCCGTTCTTGACTACATTTTAGGCGCGGACGGGCAGGCAATGGTTGCAGAAAAGAAATTCATCACCGTCAACTAAGCCCCTTTGCCATATCCCTCGACATAATATAAAAAAGCCTCCCCTATCCGATATGCCTCCTTTTTGCAGCCGCCTGAACAACCATTCAGAGCAGAACAAAAGGGGGGCATGTCGTTTTTTGGGGGAGGTTTGTATGTTCGTTGCCGGCTGGTTTTAGTTATTGAGGCGAGTTCTGTTTTGCAACTAGCTCGACGGTTCTGCATTGGATCTTTAATGCGGCCTCCAATTCTCCAAAGGAATCTACCAGCAGCTCATGGACAAGATAATCCGGTTTGACCCGCCGGATCAATTGGTTGACGGCCGGATCCCGGAACGGCATATGCCGGTCGATCCTCCTTACGTGCTCACCGCACTGCCAGCATTGATCCTTGAACTCGTCAAAATGGGCCGGCTGTCTGAATGGGCAAACTTTCTCTGAAATCATGAGGGCATTCTGTTCCTTATGTTCCTGCAAAACACCTACCACATAGGCTCCGGAAAGGGAGCTGGACAGATGGATCGTCCGGATATGACCGGCTGCCGGGCCCAGCCCATCCAGAATTCTCATGATATAATCCACCGCCTCTTTTTCAGACCGCAGGGAATGATTCGTATTCATTAAATGGCCTACGTCCAGCACAAAGCCTTTGTGGGGATAATGGACCTCCGTCATCAGCCTGCCGGCCAATTCCGGCTTAAGAAAATTCAAGCCGGGCCACCACAGGTTCTCCATCAGCAGCATGGGTCCTGC
>CALMWJ010000033.1 GCA_937873525.1 uncultured Peptococcaceae bacterium
AATAAACCAATTTTGGAGCATCGCGATCTTACGCAGAGACTTCGCCAGATTAAGACGGGAAACAATATGGGCGTATGCCTAAAACATAAGGGCATATGCCAAAAACCAAAAGACAGTAATTTCAAAATTTACTGAAAAAACAATATGTGCTTAAACGCTTGACTCTATAGTTACTAAAGATTCTAATATTATGACCAAGGAGAAATGACAAGACGGCCCTGCGGCCGAAGTGCTGTCTTGGGGAAACATTTCTGCAGTCCTGACCAATGGTTTTGGTTTTATTCTCCTGGTTTCAATGAAGAGCATCGTTGATGCTTAACAACTTTGAAGGAGGCAATGTCATGTATCTGGACATCGTGAATGCAATTGACAGTTTTCTATGGGGAACACCTTTCCTGGCTTTTGTAATTCTGGTTGGCGCTTATTTTACAATTCGTTCTGGATTCTTTCCAGTATTCCATTTTGGGCATATTATGAAGCATACCTTGGGACAAATCACAAGCAAGGAAGCGAATGAAAAGAAAGCAGGACAGGTTTCGCCTTTCGAAGCAGCCTGTATCGCCATCGGCGGCTGCGTCGGCATGGGCAACATCGGCGGTGTTGCCACCGCGGTTGCCACCGGCGGCCCGGGCGCGGTTTTCTGGATGTGGCTCTGGGCTTTCTTTGGAATGATGGTCAAATGCGTCGAAGTAACTTTAGGCTGCCATTATCGTTCTAAAAATGAAAGAGGGGAATTCTTCGGCGGATCAGTATATTTTATTGAAAAGGGACTTGGCACCGAGAAAAAATGGAAAGGGGCTTATGCCCTGGCGATTGCCTTCAGTATTGGCTTTGTCGCACAGTTCCTGGGTGGTTCCCAGGCATATACGATTTCTGAAGTGCTGAATACTTCCTTTGGTTTTGATATGATCGGCGTGACCGCAGCATATACCGTAGTTCTTTATTATCTGATCTGGAAGGGCACGCCCCGTATCGCCAGCTTTGCCACAAAAGCGGTGCCCTTTATGACCGTCACCTTTATACTAGGCGGACTTGGTATTATTGCCTTGAATTTCCAGAATGTGCCTGCAGTCGTTAGCGCGATTTTCTCCCAGGCCTTTACTGGAACCGCGGCGGCCGGCGGTTTTGCCGGTGCTGCTGTTTCGGCCGCCATGCGTGCCGGCATCGCCCGCTCCATTAACTCTAATGAAGCCGGTCAAGGCTCTTCTCCGCTGATTCATGGTTCTGCGGATACGGTCCATCCGGTACGGCAGGGGCTGTGGGGCAGTTTTGAGGTCTTCACGGACACCATCATTGTCTGTTCCGTGACGGCCTTGGCCATCCTGGTTACCGGCGAATGGATGACCGGCGTGAAGGGTGCGACGCTTACCATTACAGCCTTCCAGCATGTTTACGGACAGGCCGGCGTGGTTTTCATCGGCATCATGTGTGCCCTGTTCGGGATGACCACCACCACCGGTTGGTATACCTATTATGTTACGATCATCAACTATGTTCTGCAGAACAAACCCAAGGTAAGAGACGCTGCCTGCAAAGCTTTCAAATTCCTCTTCCCCCTGCCCAACATGGTTATTGTTTCCTCGATCGTGTTGACTGGAAACGGACCGGATCTCTTCTGGGCTCTCGTTGACATATCTTTGGTTATCCCGGTATTTACCAACTTGCTGGCAATCTTCCTGCTGCGCGATAAATTCTTTTCGCTGCTGAACGACTATAAGGCCAGATATCTTGGGATCGGCGTAATAGATCCCAACTTCGATATCTTCTATGATGACCGGTTTGAAGGACGCAAAGCTGTACGCGAAACCACATTGAAACCACAAGAGGCATTGAACCAAGCTTAAGGAAAAAACAAGGTATTTTCTTTCGAACTGGAACATCAGTTTTATCAAGGATTGGGAGCAGAGTCTTTCCGGCTGTGCTCCCAGTCTATTTTATTTACGATCCCAAGGATAAGAGGGGCTAATCATGAACAAGGCATCCTGTTTATCGATCGCTGCGGCGGCTGATATTTACGTCTGTCGTGACCCCCAATTCGAATTTTGTTTATCGAGAATAACGGTCTTATGAAGGAGATGAAGAGTCCGCACCAATCATGGAAAGTAAATAGTGAGATATATCATTGTGATTACATTGCTCAAAGACGAAAAAGCATCTAAAATGATTGTGTTATGGGCGTATGCCGAAAACCATATGAACCTAATCAAAGCGGCTTGACGCATTTGCTGGATCAATGAAAAAGGGGCAGGCATGATGGATAAGAAACTTTATTCGATCGGGGAAATCTCCAAAATGATGGGCATTACGGTCCAGACGCTTCGGCATTATGACAGCATTGATCTGCTTCGCCCAAAGTTTGTCAATCCTCAGACGGGTTACCGCTTTTATTCCAGCGATCAGCTGCACCTTATTGATCGGATCAAGTATCTCCAAACATTTGGCCTGTCGCTGGATGAAATCAGCCGGATCCTGAAAAACAATGATATTCCCCTGCTGATCCAGTGCCTTTTGGAAAAGAGAAACGAAGTGAGGAATGAAATCGAGAGCATACAGGAAAAATGTGATGACATCCAGTGGTACATTGATTATTTCAACTACGTGAAGCAGGATCTCTTTTCGGAAGTGCCTTACAAGCTTCAGCTGCCCAAACGCTATCTGCTGGCGGTCAGCTGCCGCAACCAGGATAAAGTGACGTTTCATCTGCGGCTGGAAGAATTGAAATGCAGCCAGGACAACCGGATGTTGAAATACCGCAGGCAGTTTTCATATATTCTGGACTTCGAGAAACTGATGCAGAAGGAGCTTGCGCCCTTGAGCCTTGGTATGTTCATCAAAACTCCGCCGGATTTTGAATCAGAATATATTATCGAGATCCCGGCAGGCGAATATCTCTGCTTCAAAGGAAAGATCCTGACGGATGAATGGAACCCGGAGCTGGTATCGAAGCTTTTTTCCGAGAAACAAAAGGAGAGCCTGAAGCCCATGCTCGTACTGGCCAACGAATTCGAGAACAGCTTAAAGGAATATACCCAGTGCATGTACGAGATCCAAATTCTTGTCAAGAAGGAGGATTAGGGCAAAACTTCCCGCCTCCCGGGAAATACGCTTTACGGAAAAGGTTTTTGGATATAATATGATATTAGCAATTAATTATTTGAAAACTCGAAAACTCGAGGTTCATGGCATGCCCTGTGAGATGTCCGGATTGGGGAGTCTTATGTTGCCGTTGAGTAGGAACGATACATTGATTGCATTATTCATAAAAGGGCAGCTCCCCCGTGAGTGCCCTTTTGCTTTTTTGGTGACATGCGTTAGGCCCTTCCTTGGTCAAGAATGCTGCGAAAGGGTGAGAGTATGGAATATGATGTGGTTGTCATCGGCGCAGGCCTCTCCGGAATGACCGCCGCCGCCCTGCTTGCCAAACGGGGACTCAAAACCGCCGTCATCGATCAAAACTATAAACCGGGCGGTTCCTGCGGCATATTCAAGCGGAACGGACTGGTATTTGACCAAGGCGCCTCCATGCTCTTCGGCTTTGGTCCTGAAGGCTTCAACGCCCATCGTTTTGTTTTTAATTGTCTGGAAGAACCGATTGACATGATCAAGCATGATTTGCTGTACTGCGTTCATTTTGACGAGCGGCGCATCATGTTCTGGAATAATATGGACCGCTTTATCCAGGAGCTGGCGGCGGCCTTTCCTTCCGAAAGAAACGGCATCCGGAAGTTTTATAAGGATATGGAGGCCATGTACCGTCATGTGATGGTGGAACATCCGAACTATACCACACCGGATGAGCCGGATCCCAACACCTCCTTGAAGAGCCTGCTGCGGCATCCGGTTTCCCATCTGCGGTTTTTGCGATTCATGGATCGGAGTGCCCAAAGCTTGCTTGAAAAATATTTTACAGGGCCGGAGATCTTCAAATTTTTCAACAAGCTGACCTCAACGTATTGCTATACAACGCTGGCGGAGGCCCCGGCGATTCTGGCGGCGGTCATGTTTGTGGACAATCACGCAGGCGGCAGTTTTTATCCGGCCGGATCCACCCTGTTTTTGCCCGGTAAACTTGAAAAGGTTATCGAAGAGAATGGCGGCGATATGCTTTTGGAAAAGGAAGCCATCCGAATCATCTTCGAAAATGAAAATCCCGTGGGCGTGATGCTGCGCAGCGGTGAAACGATCCGCGGAAAGAATCTGGTTTATTCCGGAACCGTCTGGAACCTTTATGAAAAACTGATCGAGCCCTCCCATACAACGGTCCATTGGATCCAATGGGCGGCGGATCAGATTCCGACCTATCCCAGCCTTGTGCTCTATGCTTGTGTCGATCGCAGTGTGATCCCGGAGGACACCCTGCCGGTGGAGATGCTGGCCGGAAATCCGGATGTCCTGGATGAAGATGAGGTCACGGTCTATTTACCCAGCATCGATGATCATACCCTTTGTCCGGAAGACCGCCACATCGCCATCGCCATCGGACCTTCCTTTGAACGCTGGGATTTGCCGGATGAGGCGGATTACCTCAAAAAAAAAGAAGAAGAGAAGCGGCGTCTTATCGGGATTCTAGAAAAACGATTCCCTGGTTTTGAAAGCGGTCTGCGGTATTCGGAGGCCGCGACACCGCGAACCATTGAACGATACACCATGAAGAAAAAGGGAGCCGTCGCAGGACCTAAACAGATGCTGGGGCAGCATCTGCTGCATCGGCTGCATACGAGGAGCGAATGGGATACCCTCTTTTGCTGCGGAGAATCCACCGTGATGGGCACCGGCACACCGGCGGTCACCGTTTCCGGCCTCAGCGCCGCCAACGCGATCCTGAAAAAGCTTGGACAGAAACCCTATGCCCATCATGAGAACATGAAAAACTATGTGCGGATCGTGGAGAAACCCTATACAGAGGAAAGACGCTTTGACCAATATCCCGAAGCGCTCCGGGACATTATGCGCAAGGCTTCAGTTTGCCAGTTCTGTGAACAGCCCGCCTGCTCGCCGGATTTTACGATCGATGTCCGCGGCGTGATGCGGCGCCTGGCCGTGGGAAACCTTGTCGGCGCAAAGCGGGCTGCGCAGCGCAACGGCGCGGTCATCGACTCGGCCGTACTGGCCGAATGTGAACAGCATTGCGTCCTGCATGCCGAAAACGGCCGCCCCGTGGAGATCAGAGCCATATTTTCAGCCCTCGCCAAGCTCGAGGTTCCGGTCAAAGGGGATCGGCACGAATAGGGTCGCAGAAAAACAAAATTTGTTGAAAGCGGGGATGTTGCATGCATTTTGAAAAACCAGGAACCGCCAACACCGAGACAGCCGCTGCTTTGGCGCTGAAAATAGCCGCCGAAAGAAACATCCGGCATATCGTGGCGGCTTCGGTGACCGGAGAGACGGCCCGGATCCTTGCGAAAGCTGAGGGTATTGATGTGGTTTGCGTGAACCATGTCAACGGGTTCTGTGAGCCAGGGCAGAACGAAATGTCCCAGGAGGTCCGCAAATCGCTTGAGGAACAAGGGATCAAGGTGCTGACCACCACCCATGTGCTCAGCGGAGCGGAACGGGGCATCAGCCGCTTCGCCGGCGGAATGTATCCTGTGGAAGCCATAGCCAACGCCTTAAGGATGCTTGGGCAGGGAACCAAGGTGTGTGTTGAAATTGCCGTCATGGCGCTGGACGCGGGGCTGATTCCCTTTGGCGAGCCGGTCATTGCCGTCGGCGGCACAGGAAGGGGTGCGGATACGGCGGTGATCATCACACCCTATCATGCCAGCGATGTGTTCAAGACCAAGATCCACGAAATCATCTGCAAACCCTCATTGTATCCAAAACAATAATCGAATATCGTGTGAAACGGCGGCAGGAGATGGCCTGAAGCTCCGGGCGGGGACTTTGGGGAGGTGGGCGAGGTGAATCAGAAGGGTAACATGATGATTGCAGGGATCGCTGCAATCCTGTTTTTTACATCTCTTTTTGCGTTGTCGTCGGTGCTGCATGCCCCCTTGGCTCCGGTGGTTGACGGCCCGGATAATCCCGTGGTGGATCCTTATCATGCGTATAGTTTTGAAGCGATGATGGAGGATGCCCTGCTGCTTCAATCGAGGTACCCTGAGCTGATCCGCACCGGCCGCATCGGAGAATCCGTCGAAGGGCGCCCGCTGCTTTTGCTGGAGTTCGGACTGGGGGAGCGAAAGATTTTCCTGAACGGTGCGGCCCATGCCCGGGAATACGTCAGTGCGGCGTACCTCATGTATATGCTTGACCGTTATGCCGATGCCTATTCCACGGAGGGCACCTGGGATGGTTATGACTTGAAAAGAATCCTGGACCAAGTGACCTTCTGCATCGTCCCCATGGTGAATCCTGATGGGGTGAACCTTGTGCAGAATGGGTTTGCGGCGGTGAAGGACCGTGACGCGGTATCGTTGATTGCAACCGATCCGGATGACCCAACAGGCTATGCCTCGTGGAAAGCCAACCTCCGAGGGGTTGACTTGAACAGAAACTATCCGGTCAACTGGTCCGCCGGAAAAAAGGTGACCGTGCCGTCCTTCAGCTTGTTCAAAGGCGCGGCGCCCCTCAGTGAGCCTGAAACGAAGGCGGTGGCCAATTACCTGAATACCTCTATGTGCTGGGCGTTTATTTCATTCCATTCCATGGGGGAAGGGTTGTACGGATGGGACGATCCCCGAGCGGTGTATTACCCTCAGCTCCATTCCATGGTTTCGCGGATCATGAAAGCCAGCGGGTTTGTAAAATTGACGGATACGGCGGATACAAGCTACGGGACCTTTGCTGAATATGTCCGCGATACTTTTTTGAAACCCGCCTTGACCATCGAATTATGCCCCTATACCGACAAGACGTATTCCTATCCCGACGAGGACTTTGACCGTGTCTGGCGTCCCGCGAAGGACATCTGCCTGATTGTGGCGGAAGAGGTCATCAAGATGGGGGATCAGCCCTACCGGGTGTACCAGAACGAGACCTTTCTCCATGCTTTTTGCAATAAGGCGTATGCCCTGGCTTATGCGAAACAATGGGCGAATTCTAAAGTGCTGTATGAGGGGCCGCCCTCATCATCCTAAACCGGAGGTATCGATCTTGAGCATTCTTCGTGAAATGAAAACCAGAGACTGGAAGAAAATCACCAAAATTCTGCTGTTTATCTCCCTGATCCTCTCCATGGGTTATGCCGTGGTCCGGTACCTCCATGCGCCTGCCGGGGTGCCCGCAGAAGCGGATGTTAAAGTGAAGAGCGACTATGTGCTGATGCTTTTGCAATGTGTTTTGGGCCTAGTGGTCATGGCCTTGCCCTCGCTGGTGGAGCGAAAGCTGTCCATCGACATCCCTAACAACATGGAAGTGGTGTATTTTATTTTTCTCTACTGCGCGATTTATCTTGGCGAGATTCATAACTTTTATTACCTGATTCCCTATTGGGACGTGATCCTGCATGCTTTCAGCGGCGGTATGCTGGGTGCCGTGGGCTTTTATCTGGTAAACTATTTCAATGAGTCGGAGCAGCTGAAGGTAGAGCTTAGTCCCTTTTTCGTTGCGCTGTTTGCTTTTTGTTTTTCTCTTTCCTGCGGCGCTCTTTGGGAGATTTACGAATTTCTGACCGACGCGGTGTTCCGGACCAACATGCAGAAATTCATGCTGGCAGGCGGCACGCTGCTATCGGGGCATGCGGCGCTGCGCGATACCATGACGGACATGATCGTGGATGCTTTGAGCTCTCTGGCTGTCACGGTCTTCGGATATTTTACCATCCTGAAAGACCGGGAAAAGGCCAAAGACCATGGCTGTCCTTCGCCGAAAGAGCTTGAACATTTGGCATAAAGGCGCGGGCCGATCATCATAGAACGGGAGGACCTACAATGCAAAAATTTCGATGGATGATGATCCTGTGGATCCTTATCATCACTGGCTGCAGCCGGATGCCGCAGGCCGGCGCCATCAGCACGGAAGCGGTGCAAGCCATGCCGCAGGTTCAGACGACCGCGCCCGCGGAAGAAAACCCCCCGGCCACGGAAGCGGCGGAAAGCCCGGAGGCGGAGCAAAGCAAGGATCCCGAACAGGACATCGATTTAAGTCTCAAGCCCAATGAAGCCGGGAAAATCATGGTGCTGATGTACCATAACATCGGGAACGAAGAGAAGGAATGGGTCAGAACGCCGCAAAATTTCTTAAAGGACCTGACGGCGCTTTATGAGAAAGGATACCGGCCCATCAGCTTGACCGACTATGTGACGGGGCAGATTTCGACGGAGCAGGGGAAGACCCCGGTGGTGATCACTTTTGACGACGGCAACCTCAATAATTTTGAATATCTGGCGGATGGGACGATCCGAAGGGATTCGGCGGTGGGGATCCTGCTGGACTTTCATGCATCCCATCCGGACTTTCCTTTGGAAGCCACCTTCTTTTTGGATGGTTCGCGGCCCTTCAGGCAAAAAGACGTCATTGGCCAAAAGCTGGACTTTCTGATCGAACAGGGCATGGATGTGGGCAATCATACCAAAACCCATGAAAATCTAAAGAATTTGACAGGGGCGGGAATCCAGGAACAGATCGGGGCACAGGCCCAGTTTCTTGAGGGCTTGATCCGCAAAGAAGGTTACCGGGTCAATACCCTGGCTCTTCCCTTCGGAGCACGGCCGAAAGAGCAGAATATGCAAACGTTCCTGTTTTCGGGCCGATACAAGGACATTCCCTACGAAAACATCGCGGTCCTCAATGTAGGCTGGCTGCCTGGATATTCTCCCTACGACAGCCGTTTCGACTGGAGAAGCATTCCCCGGGTCAGGGCCAGTGAAATGAACGTCGGTCAATTCGGGATTTACAGCTATCTGGATTATTTCGAAAAAAATCCCCAGGAACGGTTCATCAGCGATGGCGTCGCGGACATCATGACCGTGCCTGAGGATCGGAAAGCCCTGATCCATTTAAACTCGGAAAGGGAACTCTACGTCTACCCGACGGCCCCTGAAACCGATTAAGTCTTAGCGTTTCTGTCCGCAGAAGGGGCAGTAGCTGAAGTTGGATTCCAGCCGGCTGCCGCAATGGCTGCAGGTTGCCGAAGCGGAAGGTTGTCCCACAGGGGTCAAATGAGCCTCGGTGATATCCGGAGTCACCCCTTGTTCATACTGACGTCCAATGGCGGGGTCCAATTCATAAATCCGCCCGCAGCAGGCAGCTTTTGCAAAATAACGGACGTTCCATTTATGTACGGGTATGAAGAAGATATGGAAATAGTCATAGGCTTTGATGATTTCAAGGCGCGTCAAGGACCGACAACCGGGACAAATAGTGTTGTTGTAGGTGCCTACCGGTTTTTGGGACGACTGGACACCGAAAATGCCGAAGAAGAACATGTTTCAGAACCTCCTTGAGTCAGCGCGGCGACGGGGATTTCCCTCAAGCGCATGAATAACCCTAGTATACAATGCTTTGAGTCAAATCGGCAAAAAATCAGATGCAGAACCGATAAAATAAACGATGAACAATAGGTGCGGATGGCCATGAATGCTTCTGCGCCTTTTCTGCCAAAGGAGGATGGAGGATAATGACAAAGCCGATCAAAGAGGAAGGAAACGGTCCAGTCCGTGAGATCTTTTTGGCAGGAGGCTGTTTTTGGGGCGTTGAAGCGTTTATGAGCCGGATCGACGGCGTGGTGGACGCTGCGGCGGGATATGCCAACGGCCGGACGGAACACCCGGCCTATGAGGATTTGCTCTATCGGAATTCAGGCCATGCGGAAACGGTACGGGTGCGTTATGATACCGGAAGGATCTCGCTGGATGAGGTGCTGATCTATTTTTTCAGGATCATCGATCCCACCAGTCTCAACCGGCAGGGCAACGACCGGGGGCCTCAGTACCGGACCGGAATCTATTATCAGGACGCCGGGGATCTCCCGGTGATCCTGAAACGGGTCCAGGCGGTTCAGAAGGCTTGCAAGAAACCGGTTGTTGTCGAAGTGGTGCCGCTGAAACACTTTTTTCTGGCCGAAGCGTATCACCAGGATTATTTAGACAAGAACCCCGGCGGTTACTGTCACATCGATTTGTCCAAAGCCCATGAGCCGGTGGCCCGGATCAGCCGCTATCCGAGGCCTTCGGATGAAGAGATTGCCCGGCAGCTGACCCCGGAGCAGTATCGTGTGACCCAGGAAAATGCCACCGAAGCACCTTTCACGAATCTATATAATGAAAATTTTGAACCGGGCATTTATGTGGATGTGGTAACCGGCGAGCCCTTGTTCTCGTCGAAGGATAAATTTCATTCGGGAAGCGGCTGGCCAAGCTTTACCCAGCCGATTGCAGAATATGTGGTGACCTGGCATGAGGATGCTGCCCACGGCATGCGCCGGACGGAGGTGCGAAGCCGCAGCGGAGATTCTCATTTGGGCCATGTTTTCAAGGATGGTCCGAAAGACCGGGGCGGCCTGCGTTACTGCATCAACTCGGCCGCACTCCGCTTCATCCCTTTGGGAGAGATGGCCTCCCTAGGCTATGGCGAATGGATTGGCCGGGTCGAATCGAAGGATCAGAGCAGAAATCCGTGATCACCGTGCGCTTGTTCTTGAAAAATAATCGCGTGACATCATTATGACACAATAGCGGATGAGGGACAGCGTATCATTATAGATGGAATGCTGCGGCGGATCCCTTTGCAGACATTCCAATGAAAACAATCGAAAAGGAGTGTGGATCATGGCTGAAATATCCACCAAAGCAACTTTGAAGAAAACAAAGAAGCCGAGGGCCAGAATGCTGACCCAGGGTTTTTTCCTGATTCTCGTGCTGCTCATCAGTATAAAAAAGCTGATGGAAGAAAAGGGGATTCTCGTCCCGCTCCTGCCGGAAGCCTCCCTCCATGCGATTTGCCCTTTTGGAGGCGTGGTGTCTCTATATCAATTTTTCTCGACGGGAACCTTTATCCAGAAAATCCATGAATCTTCCTTTGTGCTGATGGCTGCTGCCTTCATACTGGCGATCCTTGCCGGTCCTCTGATTTGCGGATGGGTCTGTCCCTTCGGAACGTTCCAGGAAATTATTGGAAAACTGGGCAGGAAAATTTCGGGAAAACGCTATAACCATATCATTCCCGAAAAAACCGACCGGATTCTTCGCTTTATCAGATATGGGGTGCTTGCGCTCGTTGTATATAATACAGCAGTGGCCGGCAAACTCTTATTCCAGAATGTGGACCCGTATTATGCCTTGTTCAACCTATGGTCTGATGAATTGGCCTTCCCGGCGCTTGCCCTTCTGGTGGCGACGGTGATCCTATCGCTGGCTGTGGAACGTCCGTGGTGCAAGTATGCCTGTCCCTACGGCGCACTTCTTGGTCTGACCAATTATTTCCGTATATTTAAAATCAGGCGCGTCCAAGAGACCTGTATCCATTGCGGCGCATGTGACCGGGCGTGTCCGATGAATATCAAGGTTTCCGCTACGGAAACCGTGAAGGACCATCAATGCATATCCTGCCTGGCATGCACTTCTGAATTTCATTGCCCGGTTCCCGAAACCGTGGAACTGCGGACCAAGGGAGGTGGCCGGAGATGAAATTGAAGAGTGTAACGACATCGATTCTTGTGTTTGCGATTATTTTCGGAGCGGTTCTCATTTCATCTGTTTTCGGTTATTGGAAGACCACATCCACCAAGGAGCCCGCAAAAATCCAAACCGGCGAATTTTCGGGAGCGTCCAATCCAGCGGATATCCGTGGCTCCTTCAGCTTTGGCGACATCGAAAAATCCTTCGGGATCGATGCAAAAACCCTTGCCAAAGCCTTTGGCGTCCCGGAAAAGGAAGCGGAGGCTTTCCAGGTAAAATCTTTAGAAACCCTTTATACAGCACCCGCGGACATGGAGATCGAGCTTGGGACCAGTTCTGTCCGATACTTTGTTTCTCTGTATACAGGGCTGCCCTATGAACCGTCGGAGACGATTTATTTGCCGGAAACCGCCGTCCAGATCCTGATCGACGAAAACAAGGTTTCGGAGGAACAAGCCAAAGCACTATGGAAGATTGCCGTGGATCTGACCGGACTGAAGCAGCCATAAGCCCAAACCTAGGGCCAATCGGGACAGTATATCTTTGTTTTCAGGCGGGAACGTGAACCCTTGCCTGAGCGTCAAAAAAGCAGCCGCGGGGCTGTTTTTTTGTAATGGGGCATATGCGTAACGTATGGCAATTTTAAACTTTGCTTCAATATTTTTTTGATGATCCATGCTATAATCATTGAGATGGAAGAATTAGACATTAGAAGATCGCCAGAAGGGATTGCCCGTCATGAAAAATATTTCTTCCCGCCAGATCGCCCTGGTTTTCACAGGGAGTTTTTTGGGAGCGGGTTTTGTGTCCGGACAGGAATTGATGCAGTTTTTTGCCGTTTTTGGGCGTTTTGGCCTGGCGGGCATGCTGATCTCGGTTCTGCTTTTCGGGATGCTTGGCTTCATTTCCATGAAGATTGCGCGGCATACCGGCCATGCGGAATTCGACCGGATCATCGTAGAGCAAGACAATCTATGGCTGCGGGGATTTTTCAGCTGGATCTTTATTTTCTTCTTGATGGGCGTCCTTGTGATCATGGTTGCCGGATCCGGCGCCCTGCTTCACCAGATGTTTGGCATACCCGCCCTGGCAGGCAATGCAATGACTGCAGTCTGCGCCGGCATCGTGGCCTTATGGGGGGCTCAGGGCATAATTGCTGCCTTTGGGCTTGTGGTTCCCCTGATGATTGGCACAGCGGTTCTTGTCAGTCTTCTTTCCTTTTTCAGCTTTGGCGGCTCGCCCATCCCCGCCACCCCTTTCTCTGGAGAGAATCCTTTGCTGGGGAATTGGTTTTTTGCCACGATATCCTTTGTTTCTTACAACATGATGGCCGCCTTGACCATTCTGGTGCCGGTGGCCCCCCACATCGAGGAAGAATACCGTATCCGAAAGGGTATCCTGTACGGATCCCTGCAGCTGACCGTGATATTCAGCGCCATTCTCCTGTCCTTGATGATGAATATGCCCCTGCTGGCCCAAACAGAACTCCCCATGCTGGAACTGGCCCAGAGGCTCCATCCAATCCTTGGAATGGTTTATGGGCTCCTGCTCTTCGCCGGCATGTTTACCAGCGCCCTATCCTGTATGTTCGGCGCAGCCTTCCGGATCCGCAGAGGGAGGGCCATCAACGAACATCTTTTGATGGCGGGCATGACCCTCATGGCCATTGCCGGCAGCATCGCCGGTTTCAGCAAGCTGATCGCCATCCTTTATCCGGTTTGCGGTTATGTCGGCTTTTTTGCCATGGCGGGGATCATCCTGCATTTCCGGTCACTGAAAAAAACCAAGCCATAGGCGGACACCGGCGGAGTGTCCGGATTGAATATAAGATCTCAAAAAGGAGTTGTCGTTTCCTTGAAAAGCAAATACACCTTTA
>CALMWJ010000034.1 GCA_937873525.1 uncultured Peptococcaceae bacterium
TCCGTGGCCGAACTCATGGCCAGCAGACGGGCGACGAATTCCCCGGCCTTGGTCTCCAGGACCGCCTGGAAGACCAGGTTGTTGAGATACATGGGGATCAGAGCCTCCAGGATGCCGGCGGCATCCGGCTCATAGATGTAATCATAATGGGTGCTCCGCGCTTCCTTTTCATCCCTTGAAAAGTCGAAAGCTACAGGCAGCAGGGGCCGGACGCTGGGCTCCTGATGGCCTGGGGAAAGAAAGGCCTGGTAGACGATGTCCACCGCGTCATAGGCTCCGGCCAGGAATTTTTCCGTTACCAGCTCCGCCGCCGGCCGGGTCTCCCCGGACTTGGGCACGTCGCTGATCCTGACGAACTGGGCCGGCATGGGCATTTCATGGCTTCGCAGAAAATCCCGGCCCTTGCTGCCGATGGGGATGAAATCCACCGGGCAGCCCGGGTATTTCTCCTTGGCCAGGTTCATGGCCAGGCGGATCAGATTGCCGTTGAAGCCGCCGGCCAGCCCCTTGTTCCCGGTGACCAGGAGGATGGCGGCTTTCTGGCAGGGCCGCCGCTGCATCAGGGGGTTTTGCACATCCTGCGCGTTCTCGGCGATATGGCGGATCACCTCGGTCAGCTTTCTCGTGTAAGGACGGGACGCCAGGGCGGCCGCCTGGGTTTTATGCAGCTTCGCCCCGGAGACCACCTTCATGGCCTTGGTGATCTGCTGGGTGTTTTTGACGCTCTGGATGCGCCGTTTGATCTCCCGGCTGCTGGCCATCCGATCACCTCGTTTCCTTGTTCAGGAAGGCTTGCCGGTATTCCTCGAGGGCCAGCTTCAGGCGGCCCTCGATCTCTTTGGTCAGGACCTTGCCCGTGCGGAGCCCCACCGGCACATCCTGGTAGCCGCTGCAGGCCAGGAATTCAAGAAAACCTGCCTGGAAATCCCGGATGCGCTCTGTGGGAATGTCGTCCAGGTAGCCATGGATGGCGCAGTAGATGCTGACCACCTGCTGCTCCACCGGCATGGGCTGGTACTGCCCCTGCTTCAGGGCCTCCATGACCTTCTCGCCCCGGCCGAGCCGCGCCTGGGTCGCTTTGTCCAGGTCCGACCCGAACTGGGCGAAGGACTGCAGCTCCCGGTACTGGGCCAGATCCAGGCGGAGCCGTCCGGCGACCTGCTTCATCGCTTTGATTTGGGCCGAGCCTCCCACACGGGAGACGGAGATGCCCACGTTGATGGCCGGACGGAACCCTGAATAAAACAAATCGGACTCTAAGAAGATCTGTCCGTCTGTGATCGAAATGACGTTGGTGGGGATGTAGGCCGAGACGTCCCCCGCCTGGGTCTCGATGATCGGCAGGGCCGTCATGGAGCCGCCGCCCAGGGCGTCGCTCAGCTTGGCCGCCCGTTCCAGCAGGCGGGAATGGAGATAGAACACGTCCCCCGGATAGGCCTCCCGGCCGGGGGGGCGTTTCAAAAGCAGGGAGATCTCCCGGTAGGCTACGGCCTGCTTGGACAGGTCGTCATAAACAATAAGAACGTGCTTGCCGTTGTACATGAAGTGCTCGCCCATGGCGCAGCCGGCATAGGGCGCCAGGTATTGCAGCGGCGCCGGCTCGCTGGCCGCGGCGGAGACGATGAAGGTGTATTCCATGGCCCCCAGGCGCTCCAGCTTGGCGGCCAGACTGGCCACGGTGGATTCCTTCTGCCCGATGGCCACATAGATGCAGACCACATCCTGCCCCTTCTGGTTGACGATGGCGTCGATGGCCAGGGCCGTTTTGCCCGTCTGCCGGTCCCCGATGATCAGCTCCCGCTGTCCGCGGCCGATGGGGACCATGGCATCGATGGATTTCAGGCCGGTCTGCAGCGGCTCGTGGACGGATTTCCGCTGCACCACGCCGGGGGCCCTGGATTCCACCGGGCGGGTCAGCGTGGTGACGATGGGGCCTTTGCCGTCGATGGGCTGGCCCAGGGTGTTGACCACGCGGCCTAAGAGGGCATCCCCCACCGGGACCTCCAGGATGCGGCCGGTCCGTTTGACCCTGTCCCCTTCCTTGATGGCGGAAAAGGAGCCCAGGATGACGCAGCCGATGTATTTTTCTTCCAGGTTGAGGACCACACCCCTGATGCCGCCGGGAAATTCCAGCATCTCGCCGGACATGGCCTGGCTCAGCCCTTCGATGCGGGCCACCCCGTCCGCCACCTTGACCACGGTGCCCACCTGGGCCGTTTCGATGATGGGCTGGAAATTGTGCAGCTTGATCCGCAGCGGCTTGGTGATGTCCTTGACATTGACTTCGATATTCAAATCCATTTCCGGAAAACCCCCATTCGGTGATTTAAGCCTGCAGGAGCTGTTCCTGCATCTGGAGCATTTTGTTGGCAACGCTGCCGTCAAAGACGGTGTCGCCGATCTTGATCACCAGGCCGCCGATGATGTCCTTGTTCTCGATCAGCTTGAGCTGGACCATGGCCTCCATGCTTTCCGAAAGGTTCTTCTCCAGGACCTTCTTCTGCTTCTCGCTCAGGGCGACGGCCGTGTACACCTCGGCCTCCAGGGGTTCCGGACCCATGGTCATCAGGTTCTTCAGGCTCTTTTGCGCCTTATATTCCGAAATGAAGCTCTGGATCAGGTCCTCGTGGTCCTTGGGGGTCATGGTCTTGTTCAGCAATTTGCCGGCCGCCATCACCGACAAGGCCGCCACTTCGTTCCTCAATTCGGCCTTCATCCGCTCTTTTTCATTTTCGATCTCCTGCCGTGCCTTGGCCAGCAGCTTGCCGGCGCTCTCCTTGGCTTCCTCCAGGATGGCCGCCCTGCTTTCCTCCCCGGTCCGCACCGCTTTGCCGATGATCTCCTGGGCCGTCTTGTTGGCGGCGGCGATCTCCGCCTCGCTTTGGAGGAAGCTGTTCTCCGCTTCCTTTTGCAGGACCAGCGCCTGGTTTTGAATGTCCGTGACATGTTCATGCCGCTTGTCCAGGATGTTGTTGACCGGCTTGTACAGCAGCTTGGTCAGCAGAAAGGCCATGACCAGAAAATTGACGGCTGCAAACAGCATATCTGAAAGGTTCAGTTCCATAAACGCATCTCCCTATCTACATAATGATCCCGGGCGGTCTCTCAGCCGATCTTTCCGAACAGCATGAAGGCGATCAGCAAGCCAAAGATACAGAGCGCTTCCATGAAAGCCAGGGCCAGGATCAGCAGGGTGCGGATGTCTCCCGTGGCTTCCGGCTGCCGGGCGATGGCTTCAAAAGCCCGTCCGGCGGCAAGACCCTGCCCGATCCCGGGTCCGAAGGTGGCTAATCCGATGGCTAAGGCGGCTCCTAAGGCAAAAAAGGCTTCATTCGTCATGTCTATGTCTCCTCATTCTCATTTTGTGTGGGTTCGCCGCGTCCGCAGGTCAATGGGCTTCCGCTGTGGCCGAGGCCAGATAGGTCGCCGTCAGCAGGGTGAACACCAGCGCTTGGATAAAGCCGAAAAACACGCCCAGAAACATGAAGGGCAGCGGCACGAACAGGGGCGCCATGGCGAAGATGCTGGCCACCAGCGTCTCTTCCCCGAAGATGTTGCCGTAAAGCCGCAGGGACAGGGATAAGGGCTTCACCAGCTCTTCCATCAGGTTCATGGGCAGCATGGCTGGATGGGGACTGATGAAATGCTTGAAGTAGGCAAGCCCCTTGCTCTTGACGCCCTGGATGTGGGTCGTGAAGAACACGATCAGCGCCAGGGCCGCGGTGAAGCTCAGGGCGCTGGTGGGCGCCTGGAGGCCCGGCGTATGGCCGAAGCCCGGCAAAAGGCCGGAATAGTTCGAGATCAGGATGGTGAAGAACAGGCTGCCCAGCAAGGGGAAATATTTCCTCGCCTTCTCTTTGCTGCCCATGATCGATCCCAGAAAGGTGATCAGGGTATCCAGCACCAGCTCCAGCGCCACCTGGCTTTTGCGGGTCGGCATGATCTCCAGCTTGCGCGTTGCCACGGCACATAAGGCAAGCAAAACCGCCATGATGCCCCAGGTGGTGGTGGTGATGCTGTTGACTTCCAGCCCCATCAAGGAGAACAACGGTCCTCCATGGGCTGA
>CALMWJ010000035.1 GCA_937873525.1 uncultured Peptococcaceae bacterium
CGCAAAAGCAAAGCCACCGACGGCACCACCCTGGTTGCCGTGGAGGTCCCCAAGGAATTCTACATGTCCGTTCGAACCATTTGCAGAAAGGGGGGTAAATGATGAACGGTCCTGAAAATGAAACCTATGTGTGCCGCTGTGAAGAGGTGACTCGTGAGGAGATCCTTGCCGCTATTGCGGATGGCGCCACGACGATCACGGGCATCAAAAAACGAACCCATGCAGGCATGGGCTTATGCCAAGGCAGAACCTGCCGCCGGATCATTTCCCAGATGCTGAGCGGCGTCCGGCCGGCCGCTGAGATTTATCCTCCCACCACCCGGCCACCTGTCCGAACAGCCAAAATTTCCGAATTTATCAACGAGGAGGATGACTGATGACTACGAGAACAGCAGATGTTGCCATCATCGGCGGCGGCGTGATCGGCACCTCCATTGCCTATCGGCTGGCCCAGGCCGGTAAAAAAGTCGTCTTGGCAGAACGATATGACTTTGCGGCAGGCGCCACCGGTTCCTGCGACCAGATGGTCAGCATGCAGTCCAAAAACCCCGGCATCCATCTCCAGCTGGCCTCCGACAGCGCGGATATGTTCACAACGCTGGGCAAAGAGCTGGATTATGATATTGAGTATTTCAGGCATGGCGGCATGATCACCATCGAAAATGAAACCGAAATGAAGGTCATGACGGATTTTGTCAAGCGCCAAAGAGAAAACGGCGTGGATGTGGACATCATCAGCCGCGATGAAGCTTCAAAACGGCAGAAAGGGCTTGCAAAGCATCTATTGGGCTGCACCTTCTGTGCAAAAGACGGCGAAGTCAATCCGTACAAACTGAATCTCGGCTTTGCAAAGGCAGCCCGCAAAGCAGGCGCTGAACTGCTGATCGATGCTGAAGTCACCGGGTTTAAGACTGAAGGCGGCAAGGTCAAAGGCATTCAAACTTCCCAAGGGGATGTGGATGCGGAGATCGTCATCCTTGCTGCCGGCGCCTGGAGCCCTTTGCTGGGGACCCAGCTGGGCATCAAGCTTCCGATCAAACCGCGCCGCGGACAAATCGTCATCACAGAGCCTGTGGCGCCCTTCGTGACCGGAGACGTTCTCTCGGCCCAATACATTGTGGCGAAATATCACCCGGAAACCTTGAAGGATTCCACCAACCGCGGGATTCAGCTGGGTGTCGGTCTGGCGTTGACCCAGTCGGCCAAAGGGGACATCCTGATTGGCGCAACCCGTGAATTTGTCGATTATGATTTGAAAAATACCCGGGAAGGCATTCGCGAGATATTGAAAAATGCCACCCGCATCGTGCCCGGCTTAAAGGGCATCAACATCATCCGTGTGATGTCCGGTGTGCGTCCCTACACTCCGGACGGCCTGCCTTTGGTTGGATTTGTCAATGGAATTGAAGGCCTGTTCATGGCAGCCGGCCATGAAGGCGACGGGATCGCCCTCAGCGCCATCACCGGAAAGATCGTCGCTGGTTTGATTTGCGAAGGCAAAGCCTATCGAGACGTTTCGGCTATGGATCCCAATCGGTTCGACTTGTTCGGAGAAAAGTGGTCGGACAACTGAAGGGATGCCTCAATCCACTAATGGGCTGCAGGATCTTCATTGCAGAAATACAGAACAGGGGTTATATCCGCAGAATATATACAGCACTGGACGCAGCATACAATACAGCACATCACATTTCAATCAATCTGCAACACATCGCAGCCGTTCTGTTGAATAACCTCCAATTACAGCCTCGGATGAGGATTCTGCAGCATTTATTAGCTCCTCCCAGGCAGATTGCCTCCTCCAATCTGCTGCCACAACGACACCTCGATCCCAAACAAAAAGGAACCGGAAGGTTCCTTTTTGTTTGGCGCGGAAGGGGGACGGGGACTTTGTGCGTCACGCGCAAAAAGTCCCCGTCCCCCTTCTACTCATAGGAACTAAATTGATGTAAAATAAGAATGAACTTTAAACGAAGAATCAACGGTCAGAATATCCGGAGGTGGGTTGTATGGAAAAATCAGGTTTCAGAACCGCATTGATTTTGGTTTTCATTTTTT
>CALMWJ010000036.1 GCA_937873525.1 uncultured Peptococcaceae bacterium
GATATCCATTGACCAACCCCCACTGATAAGCCGAGCGGATCTGTTCCATGGCCCAATGCCCTTCGATATCCGGAAAACCAAGGCCAGTCTGGTCTTGAGACTGGAGCCGCTCCTGCAGTTGGTCCTTTGCCTGGTCTAAGATGTGCAGGCGATCCTTCAGCTGCAGCCTGGCCTGTTCTTGGTCCGCATCGTTAATGTTCGTCTGGTCCCGATCCCTCTGCTGGATCATGACTCCGGTCCCTTGCGCTATCGCCCAGCCCGGCATGCTCAATGCCATGATACCGGCTAAAAAGATGGCTAGCATTTTCTTTGTCATCGTCATTCACCTCCGAATTGTTTTGCTTGGTTCATGGTCCGGCTGGTTTTGTCCGGATTTCTGCTGTGACGCCTGTATCTGATTCCGGGGCTGGCTGCCCAACTCCTTTTGGCCTTGCTCCGCTGCGGCGGAGTTGTCAGCCTGGTTTCTCACCTGTTCCCGGTTCTGCAACGGCTCCCCCGACCCTTCCGCCTGATTCTGCTCCGCATTGCGATTCTGCAGCATGCGCTGTTCGTTGGCCTGAATTTCAAGGGCTGCTGCAGCAACCATGCGAAAGGCTTGCTGCAGTTCGTCAGTCTGTCCATTCCCAATCCCTGAGGTCGGCAGCAACGAATCGGCTTTCAATATAAGTGCTGCAATATTGGCGTTCCGGTAATCCTCGATATCCAGCTCAGAATCCAGTTCCTGAAGCAGCAGAATGAGTTTGTATTTCCCCGCGGATAATCCAAGCTCATGGGCTCTTGCCCTCAGCTGGGGATCCGAGCCATCCGTATAAACAACGGCCTTGGCATCCGTTTCCATCAGACCTTGATGCGCAGCCTCCCGGAGACGCTCTTGAAGCGCAGCCGCCGTTGCTGCTTTTTTTGAAACCGCCGTCAAAGAAACCACCGAAGCCCCATTCTGTTGGATATACCCTTGGCGGACGGCTTCCTGAACCAGAGCCTGGACGGCTTCCTCCAAGGATGCGTTTACAAGCTGCTGACGTTCCAAAAGCTGAAGCCCGTCCCCGTTGACCGCTTCGACAGCAACCACCCGGTCAAAGGCATTGATTCCCAGCTCCAGGCTTGGGTTGATGTCCAGGCTGATATAGCTGACCGGCATTCGATAATATGCAAGTCCTCCGATGAAAACTGCTGCCAGGACGACCGCCGCGGTAACCATCTCTCTGAAGCGATGGAGCACCAGCGGCTTCGATTTCCGATGCCATACGGCAGCCGGAGCGGCGCCTGCGGCCTCCGGCGCTCCGGAAACAGCCTCTACGTATTGTCGGGTCTTCTCCTTCAAAGCGTCCTCCGCTTTGATCTGGTCCATATACTTGACGAACATCTCCATGCCTTATGCATCACCAACTTTCATTTTCAGCCTTTTCTTTGCCCGCCGGAGCCGGGAATAAATCGAATTCTCATTCTCACCGTTGATTCGGGCGATCTCTGGAATGGTCAGCCCTTCATAATAGTGAAGATAAATCAGTTCCTTCTCATCGGCCGGCAACTGGAGCACAGCCTGGAGGATTTCTCCTTGCGTTTCGTTTTCACAGGGAATCTCCAGATGTTCGATGCTGATCACATTCCGCCGCCAGAAGCTTTTAACATAGTCTTTGCAAAGATTGAAGGTAACGCGGCACAGCCAGGCTTTCCGGTGCTGCTCGGTCTCCAGGGAAGTGAGATTCAGATAGAACTTAAGAAAGACCTCCTGAAACACATCCTCCACATCCGCCTGGTTCCTGAGATAGAGAAAGCAAATGCGCCGCACTATGTCCCCATATTGCTCGATGGCGGCCGAGATGTCATCGCTTGCAGCCAAGGGCTGGTCCACATGCTTCACCTCCGTCCTGATATAAATACGATTGACGAGAGGAAATCCGTTTATGACGCAAAAATATTTTTTTAGAATGAAAGATCCTGATGCCCCGTTTCCTTCGAGAATCGGACCCTGAATTCTGTCATATGGCCCGGCTGGCTTGATGCCGAAATGTGGATCTGATGACGCTCTGCAATCTCTTTGGCAATGGCCAGGCCTAATCCCGTACCGGACTTATTCTCTTCGGACCGTTCTTTCTGGAATCGGTCGAATATAAAAGGCAGCGCTTCCGCGGGGATTCCAGCGCCCTCATTCCGGATGGCCACCTGGGCACCATTGTGTAAAACGGTCACTGGCCGGCTGGCCGGAGAGAACTTGACCGCATTGTCCAGAAGGATCAGCAGCATTTGCCGCAGGCGGCCATAATCTCCCCGGATCATACATGAAGCCCCCTCCGTGTCTTGCTGCACCTCAATGGATTTCGAAGGATCCAGCTGTCTGGCGCTCCGCACCGCATCCTGGACCAGCTCGCAAAGACTGATCTCCTGCATCTCGATTTTAAAATCGGCATTCTGCAGGCGGGAAAGATCCAGCAGATCATTCACCAGCCGCTGCAGGTAAAGGCTTTCCTTCAGCATTTGCTGATGATACGCCTCGATTTGGCCAGGCTCATTCACGACACGATCGCACAGCGCTTCCAAAGAACCTCGGATCACGGTCACCGGCGTGCGCAGCTCATGGGAAATATTCGCCACAAAGTCCTGCCGCATTTTCTGCATCCGCTCGCTTTCCCGGCTTGCCTGATCCAGCCTCTGGCTCAGCCCATCCATAACCTTGGCCAGTTCCCCGATCTCATCTTCTTGCTGGACTTGGGTTCTAGCCGAATAATCGCCTTCCGCCAGCCGCAGGGCAGCCTGATTGATCTTCTTCAGCGGCTTGGTAAATTGAAACACCAATGCCACCGACAACAGGATCGACAACAGAAGGGCCATCGTCACGCTGATGGTCAGGATCTTCAAACCTTGACCGACGCCGGCGTCGATGCCGGACACCGGCGCATGCAGCAGCAAAGCGCCGACGATTCTTTCGCCGGACCGAATCGGCGTTCCCACGGTCAGCGTGGAGGTTTCAAGCAAACCGCTGAACCCTTCGCTGAAGGTGGTGCTGCCCTCAAAAACGGTTTTTACCACATCCGCCGCATCCGGCGGAAGCTCTGAATAATTCCTGGGCATCATCGGATTCTGGGCCATCAGCTCCAGATCTTCATTGACGATCCATACGTCCGCCATGGCGATTTCATCCAGGAAACGCAGATAAGCACCGTAGCCCCCCTGCATCCGTCCCCCATTGGTGCCGCTGACGAATTCGGAAAGGTTCGCCGCCATGATCACAGCACGTTCCTCCAGCTCCGCTTGATGCAGTTCGATGGTGTAATTTCTGAACAGCGTTGTAAATATGCTGCCCACGATCATCGAAAAGACCAGCAGCGCTGCCGCAAAATAAAGCGCCAGTTTGATTGACATTTTATGTTTCATCATGGACTCCTTCGAATTTATAGCCGACCCCCCAAATGGTCTTGATGTCCCACCGCGGATGGGGGTAAGCATCCAGTTTCGCCCGAAGCCGCTTGATGTGGGAATCCACGGTGCGGTTGTCGCCGAAATAGTCGTAGCCCCAAAGACTGTCCAGAAGATTGTCACGGGAAAATACTTTGTTTGGATTTGACAGAAGGGTCCACAGCAGCTCCACTTCCTTTTTGGT
>CALMWJ010000037.1 GCA_937873525.1 uncultured Peptococcaceae bacterium
TGGCACTTAAACCCAGACAGGTTTTTGGCAACAAGAACAAACTCATCAGAGCCCTTCGGTGATCTGTCGCATGTTGCATTCCGAGAGCTTGAAATACAGGACCTCGCTTTGAACAAAGGATCGGCTGAAGGTGAAGTCGCCGACTGTGACCTGGGTGAATACATCATCATAAAGCGCGTAGGGCGCCCGGGTGAAACTATCCGCTACCAGGAGTTGGCCGTTGTTCTCGATGATCAGGGCTTCGTTGTGCCGGTAGAGCTGTGACAGCCACTTGTGGATGAAGCCGCTGCTGTTTTGGTTTTTATTCGGCTCGATGTTCCAGAGATAATACTCCCGGCCTTTGATCTCCTTGCCGTTGATATAGGTTTTGAACTCGCACTTGCTGACGGCATTCGCAATCATGTTAACAGCGCTCCAGAAAGCCATCTCACGGATGTAGATATCTCCCACGAGTGAAGCGTATTCCCCGATGGCGGCCTCCATACCCTCGCCGCCCAACGGCACTGAACTGCCCTTGAATAGATTGCTTAACCAAGATATGATCCCCAATTTTTCACCCCCTTTACCCTATGATCACCGGAAGGTCATCGAAGGAGCTTTCCCCGGTCCCCAGTTCCCCCTCGATCACCATTGAATGGACTGTGGCAAGGAAAGGATCCGTCTTCCGGCTTTTCCCCTCGATTTTTGCGTAATAGAAATTACCGGTGTCGCTGCCGATGGCCTTGCTGGCCTTGACCAGCTTCGTATTGTTGGCCGCCCATCGCAGGACCGGATTGTCTCCCCATAGGAAGTTCTGATTGTTGAATGTGCTATCGATGACCGTCTGGATCTTCATGATGTCCGAGGGTCTCACCAAATGGACATTCTTGAAGTCCTTGGCATCAAAACCGATCTTCCGCAGACTTGCTGAAACCAAAGCGTAGCGGTGATTGTCCAGGGCAAGCTTGGTGATCTGGTACCTTTGCGCCATACTTGATATCCAGCTGCACAGCATGTCCGGATGGATCTCCACATCATCGACCAAGGTGATCAGGCCATGCTCGGCCCATTCCCGCCAGGGTGCCTTGATTCGAAAGAGGTCTTTGGATTGCAGACATAGCCAGGAATGGTTTATGTCAAAGCGCTCATCTCCTTTTCTGAAATGCAGATTGACGCTGGCAAAGTCCGAGATCGCGGCATAGTCGATGCCGCAAGTGCACAGCCACCCGGTGAGATCCGGCAGCGGCCGGTTCGTCGCCTTGATGTTCTCCCAGTCTGTGATGGCGATCTCTGAAAGACCTTGCGGCAGATTCATCCTTTTCGTCATGAAATCTGAGTTAGCGATCGGGTTGAGCTTCCATTCCGTATATTCCTTTGCAGTTTCGATCATTAAGTCGGGAAGATAGGTCAGTGACGGATTCGCTTTGGCCCATTTCGCCTTGTCGTCTGTTTCCTTCTTGTCATCAAGCCGGCAGATGAAAGGCAATAAGCCGTTGTCTCCAATTTCCCCATTCAGGATCTGTTCGGACTGGGCCAAAAGCTCATCCAGCGGTCCTTCCCGGACATCGCCGTTGGTCGTCGCATAGAGCCGGCGCGGATGCTTTTTCTTGCCAAGGCCGGTAATAAAAACCTTCATGTTGGCGTAATTGGTGTATTGGTGGATCTCATTGAAGATCACGATGCCGCTTCGCATGCCATCCTTGCTTTTAGGATTGTTGGTCCTGCCCTGAATCGTTCCGTGGTATTTCAGACCGATGATCTTCTCTTTGTTCCAGTAAAAGAACTTCTTCATCTTTGAC
>CALMWJ010000038.1 GCA_937873525.1 uncultured Peptococcaceae bacterium
GACAATGGTCAGGGGCTTGTCCTGTCCGGCGTCCACCTTGGTGACCACCAGTTTTTTCGCTTCCGGATGAGGCAGGACCTCCAGGATCTTCCCCGTCACCACCTGCTGAATGCCTTTGTTCAAAGGATCCAGCCCTTCGACTTCAAGCCCCGCCTCGGTCAGGCGCGCTGCCGCTGCTTCGGCGGTCATATTCAAATCAACCAATTCTTTCAGCCATTTCCAGGATACTCGCATGATAAACCCTCCTGTATGTTCAATGTATTCTTAAAACTGTCGAAGGAAACGGATGTCATTTTCGAAGAACAGCCGCAGGTCGTCCACACCATATTTCAGCATGGCCAAACGTTCGACGCCCATTCCAAAGGCAAAGCCGGTCACTTCATTAGGGTCATAGCCGCCCATTTCCAGGACTTTCGGGTGGACCATGCCGGAGCCAAGCACCTCCAGCCATCCGGTGCCTTTACAGGTCCGGCAGCCTTTGCCGCCGCACATGACACAGCAGATGTCCACCTCGGCGCTGGGTTCCGTAAACGGGAAATAGCTGGGGCGGAGCCGGATCTTCTGGTTTTCACCATAGAATTTCTTGACAAATTCGAGGAGCGTTCCTTTTAAGTCGGAGAAACGGATGTGTTTGTCCACCACCAGGCCTTCCAGCTGATGAAACATGGGGGAGTGGGTTGCATCGTCATCCCTGCGGTAAACTTTACCGGGGATCACCACCTTCACCGGCAGCAGGGGGCACATGGTTTCCATGACCCGGGTCTGGGTGGGTGAGGTATGGGTCCGCAGCAAGATTTCGTTGGTAATATAGAAGGAATCCTGCATATCCCGGGCAGGGTGGTCTTTCGGCAGGTTCATGGCTTCAAAATTATAGTAATCGGTTTCCACCTCATAACCTTCCGCCACCGAGAAACCCATGCCCATAAAGATCTCTTCCATTTCATCCAGCACCGCATATAGGGGATGCCGGCCGCCGGCGGCACGCTGCCGTCCCGGCAGCGTGATGTCGATCTTTTCCGAAGCGATTTGCTTTTCAATTTCTTTGGCCTTCAATTCAGACGTCCGCTGACTGATCGCCGATTCCAGTTCATCCCGGATCTCGTTGACCTGCTGCCCCATCACCGGCCGTTCTTCCGCAGAAAGCTGTCCCATGTTCCGCAAAATCAGGGTAAGCTTGCCTTTTTTACCCATGTACAAAAGCCTGAATTCATTCAGGGCCTCCAGACTGTCGCAGGTTTCCAGATGAGATAAAGCGGATTGTCTCAATTCGATCAATTCTTCTCGCATTCAAAGGTCCTCCTTGATTTCATTCGGTCGTTTTATCCATAAAAAATGAGGCCTCATCCAACTAGGGACGAAAGCCTCTTCCGCGGTACCACCCTGATTAGCTGCAGTCCTGCAGCTCTCTCAAACCAATAACGATGGCAACCGTCCTTTTCTAAGCCTCCTGCTTCATGAAGCCATGAAGCGGCGCCTCAAAAAGGCAACTCCCGGGCGAACCTGCAGCCGGCGGTCAGCGCAAAGGTCTCAGTCGCGCCTTTGCTCCCTGTCGAAAACCACCCTTGGGTGCAGCTCCCGTTCTCTGTCTTTGTTATGAAATTATGCAGGGAACGCATGAAACTTAGAATTTCAGCTGGACTGATTATAGCACAACCGGCCTGTTCCGTACAGACTCATACAGTAAAATCCCGGCTGCCACGGCGGCGTTCAGGGATTCAGCTTCCCCTGAAAGAGGGATCTTGGCCTTGTAACGGATCTCTTCCTCCGGGATCTCCAGGAAGCCTCGGCCTTCATTGCCGATGCAAAGAACGGTTTTCTCCTGCCAGGGAACCCTGCGGTAGTCCATGGCTTGGTCAAGGGCGCCGGCCACCGTCATATAACCCTGTTGGTCTGCCCAACGGCACACCTCGGGCCATTTCAGTCCGATCAGGATCGGGATGCTGAACACAGCCCCCATGGAGGCTCGCACCGCTTTGCTGTTGTAGGGATCTGCCGTGCCCGAAAGACAGAGCAGTCCTTCCCCGCCGGCAGCCCATAGGGTGCGCAGGATCGTCCCCAAGTTGCCGGGATCCTGCAAGCTGTCCAGAACCACCAGGGGTCCTTTTCCCTGAGGAGAAAAGCCGTTCAAGGACATCGGCGCCTGCCTGGCCACCGCCACGATCCCCTGAGGTGTTTCGGTTTCAGCGATGGACTCCAGCACTCTCGAAGTCACTTGAAGGATGTGCGGTGTTTTGGCGGCCAAGCCTTTCAGCAAGGCCAGTCCCCTTTCGGTGGCGGCCATGGACTCATGATAAAAGACCTGATGCAGCCTGCCCTTTTTCAAGGCTTCCTCCGTCAGGCGCAGCCCTTCGGCCAAGAACAGTCCCTGGGCATCCCGATACTTTTTCTGATGCAGTTTTCTTGCTTCGGAAACCCATTGATTCTGCGTCGAAGTTATGATTTCCATGACGTCCCCTTTCGAAAAAAGCCGCCTCGTCACCGAGGCGGCTCGCGTTGCGGACTACAGGTTCGCTTTGGCCAGCTGGATCAGCTGAACGAAAGCGGCCGGATCATGGATCGCCATTTCGGAAAGGATTTTCCGGTTGACGGCAACGCCGGCTTTGTTCAGGCCGTAAATAAAGCGGCTGTAGGACAATCCGTTGCTGCGGGAAGCCGCGTTGATTCGGGCGATCCACAGTTTGCGGAAATCATTTTTGCGGTCTTTGCGGTGTGCAAAGGAATAGGCCAGCGAATGCATGACCTGCTCGTGCGCCGGGCGGTAAAGCTTGGATTTGGCGCCGCGATAACCACGAGCCAATTTCAGAATCTTTTTATGTCGGTTATGGGCTCTGAAGCCCCCTTTTACTCTGGTCATGGGTTGTTTCCTCCTGTTTTATTTATTTGTAAGGAATCAGCTGGACAATACGGGCTGCATCACCTTTGGTCATCACGGCGGCTTTTCTCAGGTTACGCTTTCTCTTCTGACTCTTCTTGGTCAGAATGTGGCTGGTAAAGGCATGGCTGCGTTTGATTTTTCCGGAACCGGTTTTGCCGAAACGCTTTGCGGCTCCCCGGTGAGTTTTCATTTTAGGCATTTAGGTTGCCTCCTCTCTTAGCTTTGTTTAGGGGATATGATCATGCTCATATTTTTTCCTTCAAGTTTTGCGCCCCGCTCCAAGCTGCCGATGTCTTTGACGACTTCGGCAACCCGGTCCAGAAGCTCTCTGCCCAACTCGGGATGGGACATTTCCCTGCCCCGGAACATGATCGTTACTTTGACTTTATCTCCATCCTCAAGAAAACGGATCGCATTGCGAACTTTTGTATTAAAGTCATTGTCCTCAATATTCGGACGCAGCTTGACTTCCTTCACGCTGACCACATGCTGCTTCTTGCGTGCCTCGCGATCCCGTTTGCTCTGTTCGTACTTGTAGCGGCCGATGTCCATGATTTTACACACCGGCGGCTTGGCAGCCGGCGCCACTTCGACCAGATCAAGTCCTTTTTCCATAGCGATCTTCAGCGCATCCCTGGGTGACATGATCCCTAATTGTTCGCCGTCATCACTGACCAGGCGAATTTCCCGGGTCCTGATTTCTTCATTGACCCGTAATCCATCTTTACTAATATCTTTCACCTCCATACCATAATCGAAAACAATACAATACAACCCTAGAAAAAAAGAAGCGGAGCTTACGCCTCCGCTTCAGAAATCACTTGGATCGACAAGCAATTTATAATAACCTTGACGATTGTTCGCAAGGTGAGAAGCGGATGGCTTCTTCTTGAAAATTGTACTTTTTCAGTTTAACAATAACATCATGGATTGTCAACCTACATATTGCGTTTTTCTTTGATTTCTTCAAGAATTTGCCGTTTGAAGCCCAGGAAATTGGTCACGCCCTGATCTCCCTTGCCCCGGACCCGGAGCGCCACCGCGCCCTGCTCCTGCTCCTTGTCGCCGACGATCAGCATGTAGGGCACCTTTTCAAGCTGAGCTGCCCGGATCTTATAGCCGATCTTTTCACTGCGGTCATCCAGCTCCACCCGGATGCCCGCTTCCTTCAGGTCATCGGCAAGGAATTTGGCATAGGCGTGCTGGCGGTCCGTGATGGGAAGCACCTTGACCTGGACCGGAGACAGCCAGGCGGGGAATGCGCCGGCGAAATGTTCGGTCAGAATGGCAATGAATCGTTCGATGCTGCCAAAGGCCACCCGATGGATCATGACCGGACGGTGTTTTTCCCCGTCTTCTCCCACATAGGTCAAGTCGAAACGCTCAGGCAGCTGGAAATCCAATTGGATCGTGCCGCACTGCCAGGTCCGGCCAATGGAGTCTTCCAGATGGAAATCGATTTTCGGGCCGTAAAAAGCGCCGTCGCCCGGATTGATAGCATATTTCATGCCGATTTCTTTTAAGGCTTGTTCCAGCATATCCGTGGCCATATCCCAGGTTTCTTTTTCACCGATGTGTTTTTCCGGCATGGTGGACAACTCGACCCGGTATTTGAAGCCGAATTGGGAGTAAATCGTATCGATCAGGGAAATGACCCCTTTGATCTCTCCGGTGATCTGTTCAGGCAGCATGTAGATGTGGGCGTCGTCCTGGGTAAAGCATCGAACGCGCATCAAACCGTGCAGGGCCCCGGAAAGCTCATGGCGGTGGACCAGGCCCATTTCACCCATGCGGATCGGGAAGTCGCGGTAGCTGTGCATCTCGCTGTTATACACCAGCAAGGCACCGGGACAGTTCATGGGTTTGATGGCGTAATCTTCTTCATCAATGATGGTGGTGTACATATTCTCCTTGTAAGTGAACCAATGTCCGGAACGCTCCCACAACTGGCGGTTCAGGATGATGGGGGTCATGATCTCCTCGTAACCCCACTTCTTATGGAGCTCCCGCCAATAGCCCATCAGCTCATTGCGCAGGATCATGCCCTTCGGATAAAAGAAAGGAAAACCGGGGCCCTCGTCCATGATGGTGAAGAGTTTCAGTTCCTGGCCCAGCTTGCGATGGTCGCGCCGCTTGGCCTCTTCAAGCCGGTTCAGGTGTTCCTGAAGCTCCTGTTTGCTCCAGAAGGAGGTTGCATAGATGCGCTGCAGCATTTTGTTTTTCTCGCTGCCCCGCCAATAGGCACCTGCAATGGACATTAATTTAAAGGCTTTGATGTAACCGGTGGAAGGCGCATGAGGGCCGGCGCATAGGTCGACAAACTCGCCCTGCTGGTAGCAGCTGATGATGGCATCTTCCGGCAGGTCCTCGATCAGCTCGACCTTGTAGCTTTCGCCCTTCTCCTGGAAGAAACGGATCGCTTCGTCCCTGGGCAGCTCAAACCGCTTGAGGGGCAGGTTTTCACGGATGATTTTTTCCATCTCTTTGGTGATTTCTTCAAGATTCTCGGGAGTAAAGGGTTTGACGGGATCGAAGTCATAATAGAAACCGTCGGCAATGGCCGGCCCAATGGCAATTTTGGTGTCGGGATACAGGCGCTTGACCGCCTGGGCCATCACGTGGGAGCAGGTATGCCGATAGGTGTCCTTTCCTTTGTTGTCTTCAAAGGTGAACAGATCGATCTCCGCATCCTGCATGACCGGGGTGGACAGGTCGACGACCTTGCCGTTGATCGCGCCGCTGAGCGCGGACTTTCTGAAGGATTTGTCGATGGCCTCCGCGATGGCCGCCAGAGTGATCCCCGCTTCAAACGCATGCACGGATTGGTCTTTGTTATATTGAATACGAATGGACATGATGTTTTCCCTCCAAATCTTGAATTGACCGTTGGCGATCACGCGCTGCGGCCATAAAAAAAGCCCGTCACTGCTGTTCGCAGGGACGAGCATGATGCCCGTGGTTCCACCCTAATTCCGAAAGCGCCAGGCCAGCCGATGCCGCAGCCCCCCTGCTCTCGCTTGGTGGCTTTTAACGCAGCCGGCGTCCGTCTTTCGGCGGAAGGCTCCCGGGTGGTGCGCTGTCCCCCCTGCCTGACGTCAATTTCAGCCGGCGCCGGCCCCCTGCGATTCAAGGGTACGGACGCCGATGGCGTCTCTCTGAAGGCGGCTTAGGCAGCGTATGTCCCGCTCATGGCCCCTATGGATTATACATAAAAGAGTATAAGTCCAGAATCATAAAAAGTCAAACAGATTCTCAGAAAAGCAGGTAAGGCCCCAGGAGCGGCGCGGCCATGACGATGGCCAGGATCCGCACCAGCTGGAACAAGGCTATGCGCACCACATCCCCTTTCATTTCCTCCGCCAGAACCGTCATGGGAAGCACGCCGCTGGGCGCGGTTTCCAGCATGCAGGTCACAAAATCGCCCCAGCCCAGCCTGTAAAACACCCAGCCCAGCAGGAGACAGCTCAAGATGATGATCAGGTTCATGATGATCAAAGCCGGCCATTCACCGGCAAAAGCCCGGATGCTGTCCCAGGTCACTTGCATGCCGATGATGCTGCAGGAGGCGACTTTGAAAAAGGTCGAGGTATGCCGGTCCATGGTGGGTTTGATCCCGATTTTCTTTTTCAGAAGGCTCAGAACCAAAATGGTGGCCGCCATACCGCCCAGGTAGTTGCCGCCGGCAAAATGCACGGCCTTAAAACCAAGGGCGAACAAGAAACCGATCCCCAAAATCGCACCGACCAGACAATCGTTGGCCAGGGCGGTCAGTGGCTTGTACCGAGCCGATGGCCGCAGAGGTCCTCCATAAAGCGCAAGAACATCCACCGGTCCCTCGTCCGCAAGGCTGACCGGCCCTTTCATCTTGCTCCCAATCAGACCGCCCTTTTGTTTCTGATCGATCAGCCAGCGCAGCAGGATCGGGTACAGGACCAGGACCGCGAAAAAGCGGATGGTCTGGTACAAGACGACTCGGAAGGGGTCTGCCCCGGGAAATCCCATGGAAATCAGAGCCAGGTCGGCGCCGCCGCCCGGCATGGCCGAGAAATACGCAGTCTGGGGAGACATTCCGCTGTAGGACAGCCAATAAAAAGCCGCCATTCCGACACCCAGTGAATACAGGATCACCATGATCAAGGATTTGAAGATCCCCTTGAATTTCATCTCAAAATTCTGTGTCACGCTGATCGCGACACCTATGGTAAAAAACATAGGCGCCCAGCCGGGCAGCGCCACGTCCATCCAGCCCGCCAGATTGGCAATGGCCGTTGAAGTCAGCGGGCCCAGGATCTGGGGGGATGGCAATTTTAATTTAAGAAAAACATAATATCCTGCATACCCGGATAATAAAATCGTGATGACTGCGCTCATTGGATCCTATCTCCCATCTGCACAACCTTATAAAAATGTGCTATGCTGAACTTAGACACATCGGATCATTTGGGTTTTGAAAGGGGGACGATGCCATGAAACTGCCGGACTCGCCGAAAATGATCGCCTATATCAGCCTGCTGACCGCCGCGATCGCTCTGGCCACTGCTCTGCTCAGGTTTCCT
>CALMWJ010000039.1 GCA_937873525.1 uncultured Peptococcaceae bacterium
ATCAGCGGTACGGCATCGCAGCAGCCATCCGGCGGATGAAAGGATTCCCCGTCGTCGATCTGGATCCGCGCGCTCTCTTTTTGAAGCTGCGCCTGGGCAGCAGGATCAAGCCTTGCTATAAAAGGGAACAATTCGAAAATGGCCGGCCATTCCATCATTTATTTTGCCTCCGTTGCAATCGAGTGCATCCATATCATGATCCATAGCAGTATATATTTGAGTATAACAGCAAATAAAATTTCCTACAATTCAAACAAAAAAGAGGAAAAGACAAAACAATAGCGAAATTCTACATTTTAGAAAATGATCGAAGAAAGACAAGGTGGCTTCAATGGGCAAACTTATGTTGATCGATGGCAACAGTCTGGCAAACCGGGCATTTTACGCCCTTCCGCCCTTGACGAATCAGGCCGGGTTTTCAACCAACGCCATTTTCGGGTTTTGCAACATGCTCAACAGAGTCATGAAGGAAGAAAAGCCGGACTATATCGTGGTGGCCTTCGATGCCGGCAAAATCGTTTTCCGCCATGACATGTTCGAGGGCTATAAAGGCAAAAGGAAGGCAACGCCGGAGGAGCTGAGGGTACAATTCCCCGTTCTCAAAGAGGTCCTTCAAGCCTTAGGCATTCCACAGCTTGAAAAAGCGGGTTATGAGGCAGATGACTTGATTGGAACCTTGGCCAGGCAAGGCAGCGAGGCGGGCATGGAGGTCCTGATCATTACCGGGGACCGGGACAGTTTTCAGCTGATCGATCCGCAGACGACCGTATTCTATACCAAACGGGGCATTACGGAAATCGAGCGGTATGACGAAACCCATCTGCGGGAGGTTTATGATCTGGAGCCTTGGCAGATGATCGAGCTGAAAGGGCTGATGGGAGATGCTTCCGATGACATCCCCGGCATTCCTGGCATCGGTGAGAAAACCGCATTGAAGCTGCTGCAGCAATACCGCACCCTGGAGGATGTTTTGGCCGCAAGTTCGGATTATGCCGGCAAAAAGCTCGGCGAAAAGCTGGTGGAGTATGCAGACCAGGCCAGACTCAGCAAAGCGCTGGCCACTATTGATCGACAGATTCCGCTGGAGCAGCCTATCGAAGACTTCCGGCCTTTCAAAGGTGATCTCCAAGAGAAGATCCGCCTGTTCAAGGAGCTGGAGTTCAAGGGCTTGCTGGATGAGGCGCTGAGGGAACAGCAGGAAACCGCCGCCCCGTCCGCAGATATAGAGGAAAATGCCCATCAGAACGCCGAAATCATTACCGATTGGCAGGAACTTGCCGAATATATGCAGGAAGCCGCGGCAGCGCAGGAAGGCGCCTACTTTCACTTTTTGCCCACCGTGGACGCTCCGGCGGGCACTCGGTTTTCCTGGCAGGCCATCGGCCTGAAGCTGGAGGGCAAGCCAGCCCTTTCCTTGGAATGGAAGGACCCTGACCAGCTAAAAATGTATTTGGAGATCCTGAAACCTTATTTTGAGGATACGGGCTTGGTCAAGGTGATGGTCAACGCCAAGACGGCGTATATGGCCTTGAGAGCCGCCGGCATTGAAATGGCCGGGATCGCTCATGACCTGTTGCTGATGGGTTACCTGCTGGATCCTGCAAAGCCCTATCGCATGCTGAAGGGGCTGGAGGGGCTCGAAGATATTATGTCCGGCAAAGCGGCCAAGGATGCTGCCAAAAAAGGGGAAAACCTTTGGCCGGAGGGGCGGATGGGCGAATACCTGGATGCCATGGAACGGCTTTATCATACGCTTCCCAATGAATTAAAGGAATTATCCATGTGGTCGCTGTACGAAAGCGCGGAGCGTCCGCTGGCGCTGATCCTGGGTGCCATGGAGATGCAGGGGATGCAGGTGGAACCTGAGGTGCTTCGGCAAATTGGCCGGCATCTCAGTGAAAAAATCGAAGAGACCACTAAAAGGATCTACGCCTTGGCCGGGCAGTCCTTCAATATCAATTCCCCCAAACAGATGGGCGAGATCCTCTTTGACAAGCTGGGCCTAGCCAAAGGCAGAAAAACAAAAACAGGGTATTCCACCGGCGCGGACATCCTGGAAAGCCTGGCCCAGGAAAATGAGATCGCACGATCGATCCTGGACTATCGGCAGTATGCCAAGCTGAAAAGCACCTACATTGACGGCCTCCTGGCGATTATGGATCCGGTAACGAAAAAGATCCATACTTCGTTCAACCAGACCATCACCGTGACCGGCCGTCTATCCAGTACAGAGCCGAATCTGCAGAATATTCCGGTGCGGATGGAAGAGGGCCGGCAGATCCGCAAAGCGTTCGTCGCATCACCGGGGTGTGTCCTTCTATCCGGTGATTATTCCCAGATCGAGCTGCGGATCCTGGCGCATTTCTCCGGCGATCCGGCGCTGCAGTCCGCCTTCCGCGAAGGGCAGGACATCCACCGCAGGACGGCTTCCGAAGTCTTCGGCGTTCCTATGGAAGAAGTCACACCCTTCCAGCGCAGAGCGGCCAAAGCGGTCAATTTCGGGCTGATCTATGGAATCAGCGATTTCGGACTGTCTCAGAACCTGGAAATCACCCGTGCCGAGGCCAAGGAATATATGGACCGTTATTTCAGCCGATATCCCAGAGTCCGGGTCTTTTTGGATGAGCTGACGGCCGAAGCCGCCCGAAAGGGCTATGCGGAAACCATTCTCCATCGCCGCCGTTATCTGCCGGAACTGAAAAGCAGCAATTTCCAGATCCGCAGCTTCGGACAACGGGCGGCCATGAACGCACCGCTGCAGGGAACTGCCTCTGACATTATGAAGCTGGCTATGGTCCAGGTCCATAACCTCCTGGAAAAAGAAGGCCTGGCGGATGCCCTGGTGCTGCAGGTCCATGACGAATTGCTTTTTGACCTGCCGGAGAATAAAATTGAGCAGGTCCGTGAACCGATCCGACGGGCCATGGAAAATGTCCTTGAACTGGCAGTCCCACTGAAAGTGGATATGAAAAAGGGTTATGACTGGTATAATATGCAGCCATGTTAATTCCAAAACGGGGTTTGATGAAATGAAAGTGATCGGACTGACCGGAGGAATCGCCTCCGGAAAGAGTATGGTGGCTTCCCGGCTGATGCAGCTGGGCGCAAGAATCATCGATGCGGATCAGATTGCCCGCCGGCTGACGGAGCCTGGCAGCGAGGTGCTGCGTGAAATCGGCAGGGTTTTTGGTAGCCAATATCTTGACGCGCAAGGCAATCTTCGACGCAAAGCCCTGGGAAACCTGATTTTCTCGGACCCCGCCCAGCGGGACAAGCTGGATCGCTTGATGCACCCCAGAATTCGCGAGGAAATCAGCCGGCAAATGATCCAGGCTAAGCTGGAGGGCGCAGAGATTTTGATTTTGGTTGCGCCCCTCCTGCTGGAAGCGGGCCTGGAGGATCTGGTGGACGAGATCTGGGTCGTTGCCCTGGACCGTGAGAATCAGAAAAAACGCTTGATGCAGCGGGACAATCTGACCGATGAACAGGCCGAAGGCCGCCTGGCATCCCAGTGCACCCTGGCTGAAAAACTGGGGAAAGCCACCCGCGTCATCGATAATCGCGGCGACCTGCTTGCTGCGGAAAAGCAAATTGACGCATTGTGGAGAGGAGTGCAGGATCATGGGTCATGCTAAGAAAGGGACACAGCCTGCTTCCGGCAAAAGGGTCGGGCGCACCAGCCGGCTGGTCAGCTGGTGCCGTGTTATGACAGGGCTTGCGGCTTGCATCCTGGCTTTTTTGTTTGCCGCCAATGTGAGCAGTCTTAGCCAGTATGTCTATTCATGGCCTTACCGCGAGGCAGTTTACCGGCAATGCGAAGTGAACCATCTGGACGCAGAACTGGTCTTTTCGGTGATATACAGCGAAAGCCGTTTTCGCGCGGATGCCGAATCTGCTGCCGGAGCCCGGGGCCTGATGCAGATCATGCCGGAGACCGGCGCCTGGATCGCAGACCATATGGGGATCGAGGACTATCACGCAGAACGTCTCTTTGAGCCGGAGTTGAACCTTGCTATGGGAACCTGGTATATGAGCTGGCTGGAGCAGCAGTTTGACCGGGAACCGGCTCAAGTACTGGCGGCTTACAACGCTGGTCCGGGCAATGTCAAGAAATGGATCGATGCCGACATATGGGACGGTTCGCAGCAGAAGCTGGAAGATATTCCGTTTTATGAAACCAGGAATTATGTCCAGCGTGTTTTGAGGCAGTATACGAATCATCAGAAGTACGCAGCAGCATTGCTATAAGCATTGCCATCATCAGAAGGGGGCTTTGTATTCATGGTCCATCGGATTGAAACCTTAGCGCAAGTGGAAGCCTATCATCCCGCACCGGACCGGATCCTGCATTCCGCGACCCATGAGGAGATCCTGAGCGGCGCAACCACCGATGTTTATTTGGTCAAGACCCATGAAATCCTGACCCAAAGGGGGCTCGCCGATACTGTGGTGACGGCGGAGATTTTTGCCAGGGAAGACGGCATTCTGGCCGGCATGGATGAAACCATCCGACTTCTGCAGCAATACGGCTGCGGAGCGCGGCCCCTGGAATTGTGGGCCCTTCAAGAAGGCGCCGCCTTTAAGAAGAAAGAAGTCCTTTTGCGGATCAAGGGGCGTTACTGTGACTTTGGGTTGCACGAGACCGCTTTGCTGGGAATGCTTTCCAGCGCCTGTGGCTGGGCAACAGCCGCCCGGCGGGTCAAGGAAGCGGCGGGGGACCGACCGGTCCTCTGTTTTGGCGCCCGGCATGTCCATCCTGCGGTGGCGCCGGTCATGGAACGGGCTGCGGTGATCGGTGGTGCGGATGATGCCAGCTGTATCCTGGGGGCAAAATTAGCCGGCAAAATCCCGCAAGGGACCGTGCCTCACGCAATATTCCTGATTATGGGAGATACGGTGACGGTGGCCCGAGCCTACCATGACCTCATGCCCTCCGGCGAAAACAGGACCATTCTGGTGGATACCTTTAAGGATGAATGTGAGGAATCCCTCCGTGTGGCGGAAGCCTTGGGAACGAATTTGCAATCGATCCGTCTGGACACTCCCAGCGAGCGGGGCGGCGTGACCGCCGGATTGATCCGGGAAGTCAAAGCACGGCTGGCCGCTGCGGGACACGATTCTGTGAAAGTGGTCGCCACCGGCGGACTGACTCCGGAGCGGATCCTGGAACTCAAAGACGCAGGCGCAGACGCTTTTGGTGTGGGCAGCTATATTTCCGGTGCCAAAGCCATTGATATGACGATGGACATCAAGGAGGTTGAAGGCAAGCCGGTCGCCAAGCGGGGAAGGATTCCCGGAATCACCCCGTCTCCCGCTTTGATTCGGCTGACATCATGCTGATCACGCTTTTTTGTGCAGGAGGAGAGAAATAAAACCATGAGCGAAGCCTATGATAGAAACCGCAAGGAAGTCATAAAAGTGCTGCTGATCGGCGGCGGAAAAGGCGGCACCAGCATTTTGCAGGAGCTTAAACTCCTGAACAGCGCCCAAATCATTGGGGTTGCCGATATCGATCCGAATGCCCCCGGATGTCAGATGGCAAAACATCTGGGGATTCCGGTATGGGCCGACTACAGAGAAATGCTGAGGCAGCCGGGGTATGATGTCATCGTTGAAGCCACCGGGATCCCGGGAATTCAGAAGGAGATCGAAGACGCCAAAACCGAGGGCTCCGTTCTCATCGTTGCCGAAGCGGCGCTCCTGATGATGCGGCTGATCGAACAGCATGAGGAATTGAGAGGACTAAGCCGGGACGTGGACCGGCTATCCGCCATCATGGATGCGGCTCAGGAAGGGATCGAAATGGCCGACAGCGAAGGGACGGTCCGGTATGTCAACAAGGCCTTCAGCTGGATCACCAAGGTCAAGCAGGAGGACCGGATTGGACGCAATGTCTTTGATGTTTCGCCCAAAGGCGCTCTGGCGGAAGTCCTTAGGACCGGCAAACCGGTTTTTGGTAAATTAAATTATGTGATGAATACGGGCGTCGAAGTCCTGTCCAATGCGTCGCCACTGATGGTCAACGGCAAGATGCAGGGGGCGGTGGTGCTGTTCCGGGATGTTTCAGATATCCGAAGGATGGGGCAGCGGCTCGGCGAAAGCAGGGAGGTGATCCGGAACCTGCAGGAAGAATTGGGCCAGCTGTCTTCTTCAAAGTATTCCTTCAAGGATCTGGTGGGGAACAGCCCGAAGCTCAAGAAACAAATACAAATCGCTCAACAGGCTGCCATTGATGCAGGCACGATTTTGATAACAGGAGAAAGCGGAACCGGCAAGGAGCTGGTTTCCCATGCGATCCATGCGGCGGGAAGCCGGAGGGAGGCGCCTTTTATCAAGGTGGACTGTGCCTCGATCCCCACCAATTTGCTGGAAAGCATCCTGTTCGGCTATGAAAAAGGCGCTTTTACCGGAGCGCTTAAAAGCAAGATGGGAAAATTTGAATTGGCCCAGGGCGGCACCATTTTCCTGGATGAAATCGGGGAACTGGATATCATGCTGCAGTCCAAGCTGCTGCGGGTGCTCCAGGAAAGGGAAGTGGAAAGGATCGGGGGGAATTACCCAATCAAAGTCGATGTGCATGTGATTGCCGCCACCAACCGCAACCTTCTTAAAGAAGTTGAACGGGGGGCCTTCCGGCAAGATCTGTATTACCGGCTCAACGTCATCAGCATCGAACTGCCGCCCCTTAGGGAACGTTTGGACGACATACCGGTGTTGGCCATAGCCCTCCTTAAAAAAAAGAACGAACGCTATAATAAAGAATGCTTTTTGGCGGACGAAAGCATCCATTGGTTCAAAGAATACGACTGGCCCGGAAACATCAGGGAAATGGAGAATCTGATCGAAAGGGCGGTCATTTTATCCGAAGACGGAGAGATTTCCCTTGAACTGATCCAGTCTTTTATGGAAGGATGCAAGATCCTGCTGAAAAAGCAGGCCAGAACCTTGAAAGAGCTGGAGCATGAAGCCATTCAGGAAGCTCTGAACCGCTGCGGCTGGAGTCTTGAAGGGAAACGGAAGGCAGCCCATAGTCTGGGAATATCCTTGGCCACCTTGTATAATAAACTGGAAAAAGGGGACTTCAAAAAGTTAGAATGACATTCAAAGAATTAGAATATGCCACACCTTTTTAGATTCCTCATTACAGACCCGTTGTCGCGCAGATAGTTCTAGATATTAGAACTACCTGCGCGATTTTTGCATTTGGCACAGAGATCAAAGATGGGAAATGCATTGAATTTATTGACAATATTTACTTTGGGGCGGATATACCCAGCTGGCATAAAATATGCTAATTACATTGGCAGAAGGAAGAGGCTAGCCCAAGTGCGTAAAACAAGACGTTTTTATTAATTCAATTAGAAAGGAAGCTATAGAGATGCGCGTAGTTAAACATCCCATCCTGCCGGACGATACCGATTGTGACATCACG
>CALMWJ010000040.1 GCA_937873525.1 uncultured Peptococcaceae bacterium
GTGGAGGAAAGTGGTATACTATGGAGCAAATGGGTGGATTAGGTGGGTTGATATTCTAAAAAGGGAGGGACATAGGCATGGCGTTCAATGGCGAATTTCAGCACGCGATGGATGAAAAAGGCCGTCTGATCATGCCTGCCAGGTTCCGCGAGGCCCTGGGTGCCCATTATATGATGGCCAAAGGCATGGAGCATTGCATCTTTGTCTATACCATGGAGGAATGGGGCCGCCTGGAAGAAAAGCTCAACGCACTGAACGTTTTCAACAAAAAAATCCGTGACTTCAAGCGCCGTTTTTTCTCGGGATCCAGTGAATGTGAAACGGATAAACAAGGGCGCATCCATATGAACCAGGAACTGCGCAGCTATGCCGGCTTAAACAAAGACGTGTACATCGTGGGCGCAGGGGAGCATATAGAAATCTGGGATAAGGCTGCTTGGGAGCAATATCGTGATGGACTGGACGTAGAATATGAGGGGCTGGCAGAGGAATTGTTTCTTTAGATGATCTGCCGGTTGAACGAGAGAGGTTGAGCATGGTCGAATTTCAACATACGCCGGTTCTGCTGGACGAAGTCCTCTCCCTGCTGGCGCTGAAACCGGGCATGACCGTTATCGATTGCACCACGGGCGGCGGCAGTCACAGCTATGCGATGCTGCAGCAGATCCTGCCGGGAGGGCGGCTCATTGGCCTGGACCAGGACACAACCGCCCTGGAGGCCGCAAGACGAAGATTGGCGGAGCTGGGTGAAGAAAGCTTTCAGCTGATCCATAGCAATTTTTCGAATTTGGACCAAGTACGGGAAAGCCTGGACGGACTGCAGGCGGATGCGATCCTGATGGATCTGGGCGTCTCCTCCTATCAATTGGATGAAGGCAGCCGGGGTTTCAGTTATCAGCAAGCCGGCCTCCTGGATATGAGGATGGATCAGACCGCCGCGATTCCCACGGCTGCGGACATCATCAATCAATGGCCTGAAGCGGAATTGGCCCGCATCATCTGGGAATATGGCGAAGAACGATGGGGTAAACGGATCGCCCAGTTCATTGCGGAGGCCCGTCGGCAAGCACCGATCCGGACCACGGACGAATTGGTTTCGATCATCAAAAAAGCCATCCCCGCCGGAGCGCGGCAGGAAGGGCCACATCCCGCAAAGCGAACCTTTCAGGCACTGCGGATCGCCGTAAACGGTGAGCTGGAGATCCTGGAACAGGCCATCGCCGCCGCCGTGAAGGCCTTAAAGCCCGGTGGACGCATCGGGATCATTACGTTCCATTCCCTGGAGGATCGGATCGTTAAAAACACCTTCCGGGAATTAGCCCAAGGATGCATATGCCCCAAAAATATTCCGATTTGTCAGTGTCACCGGACTTCCCAAGGCAAAGTCCTTACAAGCAAGCCGATCCTCCCGTCCGAAAGGGAGCTGGAGCAGAATCCTCGGGCCCGCAGTGCGAAACTGAGAGGCTTCTTAAAGAAATAATTCCATCGACATGAAACCAACGGCCGGATAACTTTTTCAGAACCGGGAAAGGACGTGGAGAAATGGCAGTGCCTTTAAGAAAAGTTGCAAACGGCTATCCCGATGTTGTTGCACAGCCTTACCGGCAGCCCCTGCCGCCAGCCGGCGGCAAGCGTCTGGCCCAGCGGCAGATCCAATCAAGATCGTCTTACCGTTCAACGGTGGCCATCGTGCTTTCCACCATGGCCTTTGTCCTGTTTCTGATGGGACTATCCTATATTTTTGTCAAGGCAGGGGTTACCCGGATGAATTGGGAAGTCAACCAGCTGACGGCACAGAATGAAAGCGCCATGATGGAGAACGAGCGCCTCAAGGGAGAGATTGCCGGCAAAAAATCTCTGGAACGCATCGAGGCGATCGCGACGCAGGAATTGGGCATGGTCAAAGAAGCGGATATCCAGTACATGGTCCTATCGGATACCGTGGTGGCCGAGGGCAAAATAAGACCTGTGGAAACCACTGAAACAAATGAAACGGCGCCTAGCCCGCTGGCGGCTGTGGTGGATTTCATCCTGGCCTTAAAATAATCATAAAGGCAGGGCATGACGGTGAGACAACAGCCTGTTCGAATAAAAACCAAAAAACGGATTCAGATCATCCTCTTACTGGTCTCCTTGGCGTTCATGGGACTATTTAGCAGATTGATCTGGATTCAGTTGTTTAAAGGCGAAGAATTGCAGAAAATGGCCTACGAAGCCCGTTTCCGGGATGTGGCGATCGAGGCCAAGCGCGGGGTGATCTCAGACCGCAATGGGCGGCCGCTGGCCATCAGCATCACCACCGATTCTTTTTACGCCAATCCCCCGCAGATCGAGGAAGGCAAGGAAGCGGAAATCGCCCAACAGCTCTCCGGGATCCTGGGCGTCTCCCAAACGGAAATCCTGAACCAGATCACTAAAAATCAAGCCTTCGTCTGGATACAGCGCAAGGTGGACAAAGAAAAAGCAGAGGCCATCAAAGCGCTGAGCCTTAAGGGCATCCATTCGGTGGAGGAGCCTGAAAGGGTCTATCCCAAAGGCGCGCTCCTAGCCAATGTTCTGGGCTTTGTGGGCATGGACAACAATGGCCTCAACGGGATTGAAGCTTCTTTTGATAAAACCCTGAGCGGCACGCCGGGCACCTTGATGGTGGAGTTCGACAGCAAGAATCAGAGGATTCCGGAAGCGACTCAAAAATTCATTGCGCCGGTGGACGGCTCCAGTCTGGTGCTGACCATTGATGAAACCATCCAATATATCGCGGAACGGGAACTCAGAAAGCTGGCGGAGACCCATCAGACCGATCGGGCGGGGATCCTGGTGATGGAGCCAAAGACCGGCCGGATCCTGGCCATGGCTGTCAGCCCCACCTTTGACCCAAACGCCTACAATAAATATGATGAGAACCTATGGAAAAATCTCTTGATTTCCGACGTCTATGAGCCTGGCTCCACCTTTAAAACGGTGGTGATGTCCGGTGCGCTGGAAGAAGGCGTGGTGACGCCTCAGGACACCTTTTACTGCGGCGGCGCCATCAAAGTCAAAGGCGGGACGATCCGCTGCTGGCGCACCGGGCGCCCCCACGGTTATGAAACTTTTTTTGAAGGCGTCCAGAATTCCTGCAACCCGGTGTTTGTAACCATCGGATTAAAAATGGGGCAGGACCTTTTCTATAAGTACCTCAATGGCTTTGGCTTCGGGCAGAAAACCGGCATCGACCTGCCCGGCGAGGGCACCGGCCTGATCGTCGGCCAAAAACGATGCACTGAGCTGGACCTTGCCACCATGTCCATCGGCCAGGCCAACGCCGTGACCCCGATCCAGCTGCTGACCGCGTTTTGTGCGATCTGCAATGGCGGGAATCTTATGAAGCCGCAGATCGTTCAGGAAATCCGCGATGCCTCGGGGAATCTGGTCGAAACCATTGAGCCGGAAATCGTCAGGCAGGTCATCTCTCCGGAAACCTCAAAAACCGTCTTGTCGGCCCTGGAAACGGTGGTCAGCCAGGGGACCGGGAAAGCAGCATATATCGAAGGCTATCGGGTTGGCGGAAAAACAGGAACCGCTCAGAAGATCATTCCCGGCGGCGGCTACTCTTCGACGGAGTTCATCCCTTCCTTCATGGGGGTTGCGCCTGCCAATGACCCTCAGATCGTCTGTCTGGTGGTCGCCGACAATCCGAAAACCGGCGTCCATACTGGCTCCGCCGTCTGCGCACCGGCCTTCGAGTCGGTGGTCCGGGACACCCTCAGCTATTTGAAAGTTCCGGCTCAGGTGGTTCCGGAGCAAGTCAGCGCCTCGTCATTGCAGGCGGTGACAGTCCCTTCCCTGGTGGAAAAAGACGTTCAGGCAGCGGTTGCGGAAATCCAGCAAGCAGGGCTTCAGGCCAGCGTCATCGGCGACGGGGCCCAGGTTATTGCCCAGCTTCCCCTGGCCAATACCCAGATCCTGAAAGGCAATTCGGTGGTGCTCTACACCCGGATGCCGAAAAATGCCGGTACTGCGGCGCAAATACCTGCCCCTGAACTGACCGGCAAGACCAAAGAAGAGATCTTGAAAATTTCTGAAGGGGTTGACCTGAGCTTTGAAATCGTCGGGGAAGGGGTCGCCATGTACCAGGATCCCGCCCCGGGCACACTGATCCAAGCCGGCGATAAAATCACCGTGCAACTGGAAGAAGAGAAGGAACCCTCGGAAGAACCGCTGGATCCGTAAGGATGGAGGGCAAACGTATGAAACTTGAAGCATTGACCAGCAATACAGACGATATCATCGGCCGGTGTCCGGATATAGACGGGCAGCAAGAGATTATGGGGATTGTCAGCGATTCCAGAAAAGTCAAAGAAGGCTATCTCTTTGTCGCCGTTAAGGGAGAGGCTGCCGACGGCCATGATTATATAAAGCAGGCGCTGCGGCAAGGCGCAGCGGCCGTGGTCATCGAGGATCCGGCGTACTGTCGTGAGGGTGTGCCTTGGCTTCTGGCCGGCAGCAGCCGAAAAGTCCTTGGGGAATTGCTGCAGGCTTTTTTAGACGATCCATCGCTGAAAATGAGGGTTATCGGTGTGACAGGCACCAACGGCAAGACCACCGTGACCAACATGATCGCACATATTTTGGAAGCAAACGGCAAAAAAGTTGGTTTGATGGGTACCATTCACAATCGGATCGGTCAAAAAGTGCTCCCGGGCAGTCTAACCACTCCGGACTGCCCGGAGCTGGCCGGCCTTTTTTCGGAGATGGCCGAGTCTGGAATGGATTATGTTGTGATGGAGGTCAGTTCACATGCACTTGCCCAAAACAGGGTTGCGGGTGTAGAATTTGATTTAGGCGTTTTTACGAACCTGACTCAGGACCATTTGGATTTCCATGGGACGATGGAAGAATACCTGGCTCAGAAATCCCGATTGTTTTCCGGCCTGGACCCGATGGGGAAAAAAAGCGATAAAAAAATGGCGATCCTCAACCGGGACGATCCGGTCTGCGACGAGCTGTCGGATCTCTGCAGGGTGCCTTTCATCACCTACGGGCTGGATCCGCGAAGCATGGTCAGAGCTGAAGACATCCGTCTCAGCAGTCAAGGGATCCAATATGAACTGACCTATTTAAGGAAGTCTTTTCCGGTGCGTATGCAGCTCCATGGACAGTTCAATGTCTACAATTCCCTGGCGGCCATTACCGTCGCATTGGTTGAAGGGATTCCAGCCGAAACGATCCAGCAAGCGCTGGAAAACATGAAGCCTGTGCCCGGAAGATTTCAACGGGTGGAGGTCGATGCGCCTTTTTCGGTGTTTGTGGATTATTCCCATACGCCGGACAGCCTGAAGAACTGCATCATCACTGCCAGAGAATTCTGCATGGGCAGGATCATCACCGTGTTTGGTGCCGGCGGACACCGGGACCGCACCAAGCGTCCGCTGATGGGGGGGATCGCAGCCCGCTTGTCGGATATCTGCATCATCACCTCCGACAATCCGCGGGATGAACGTCCCGAAGATATCATTGACGATATTATGCAGGGCGTCCGGGATGATAAGGTCAAGGCGGCAGTGTTCCGAGAGCCGGACCGGCATCAGGCCATCGGGATGGCGATCGGCATGGCCTTGCCGGCGGACGTGATTCTCATCTGTGGCAAAGGCCACGAAGATTATCAGATCATCGGTGCGGAAAAACACCATTTTGATGATCGGGAGGAAGCGGAGGCTTTCATCCGATCCAAGCTATCCAAAGTACAAATTAAGGAGTGACCTGTCTTGTCCGATTATATTCCGGCCGGCCTTGCAGCCCTGGCGGCAGCGCTGATCAGCGGCCCTTTACTGCTGCCTGCTCTGAGGCAGTTCAAATTCGGCCAATTTGTCCGCGAGGACGGACCTCAATCCCATCGATCCAAAACCGGAACGCCAACCATGGGCGGCGTGATGTTTTTTCTGACTTTGCCGGCAGCGATGCTTGCAGCAAAAAGCGTCACTGCGGAGAGCTGGCTGGCGTTATTTCTGTTTTTAGGGCTCGGCGCCATCGGGTTTGCGGATGATTTCTTAAAGATCCGCAAACGCCAATCGGAAGGGCTCACCGCAAAGCAGAAGCTGCTGGGCCAGTTGCTGGCTGCCGTCCTTTTTGCTGTCGCAGTCTGGTGGCTGCGCGGCGGCACCCTGTGGATCCCTTGGATCGAGAAAAACCTGGCGATAGGCGTGCTTTACATTCCATGGGCGGCTTTCATTGTGGTCGGCACGGCCAATGCGGTCAATTTAACCGACGGACTGGATGGTTTGGCGTCGGGCGTCACGTTGATCGTCGCATTGGCCTATGCGCTTTTATGCCGGGCCTGGGCATTGGCCTCCCTTGGATGGTTTGCAGCCGGCATGGCCGGAACCTGCCTGGGCTTTCTGGTCTTCAACATCCACCCGGCCAAAGTCTTTATGGGCGACACGGGGTCCCTGGCCCTGGGCGGCGGTGTTGCCGCGCTGGCGCTGCTGACGGGAACCGAGCTGCTGCTGCCCTTGCTGGGCGTGATCTATGTGGCGGAGGTCGTGTCGGATATCCTGCAGGTGGCCTATTTTAAACGAACCGGCGGCCGGCGGCTGTTTCGAATGGCGCCGCTGCATCACCATTTTGAATTGGGCGGCTGGAGCGAAAACCGGGTGGTGGGGACCTTTTGGGCCGTGACCTTTCTCGGTGCCCTAGTGTTTTTATGGATTTTGTTATAATAGAATTGACTTATGGCACGTTTCGGAGGAATGCGGTATGTGGAAGAATCAACGGATTTATATTTTAGGGGCTGGCAAAAGCGGCATAGCCTCCGCAGAATACCTGGCGGAGCAGGGCGCATCGGTTTGGCTCAATGATGAAAAAAACATAGAGGCCTTTGATCCCAACGTTTTGGAAAAATTGGGCGCCAAAGGTATTGCTTTGGATTTGGGGCGCGAGGCTGATCCGCTTTCCGTTCAGGCAGACCTGATCATCCAAAGCCCGGGATTCCCTGCTGATAAACCGGTCCTTCTGGAAGCCGCCGCCGCGGGGGTTCCTGTGGTCAGCGAGATCGAGCTGGGTTATTTAGCGACCCGGGCATCGATTATGGGTGTCACCGGCAGCAACGGGAAAACCACCACCACCAGCCTGCTTGGAGAAATCATGAAAAAAGCCTTCCAAAATGTCTTTGTGGGAGGCAATATAGGCACCCCCTTCATCTCGGAAGCGGGGAAATTGACGGCGGAGGACTGGGCCGTCCTGGAGCTGTCAAGCTTTCAGCTTGAAACCGTCCGGTCCTTCCGACCGAAAATCGGCTTGATCCTGAATCTGACGCCGGACCATCTGGACCGACATAAAACCTTTGAAAACTATCGCGAAGCCAAATGGCGGATCGCCCAATTCCAGGAACCGTCGGACTGGCTGGTCTTGAATTTTGACGATCCGATGGTCCGCCAGGGGGTTGAGCAGAAAAGCGCCATCAAGAGCCGGAAGCTGTTCTTCAGCCGCAAAACCGAACTGGCTGAAGGCGTCTGGATCGATGACCGGGGTATGATCATCGTTTCTCTTCAGGGAGAGCGGACGCCGATCATGGCCACATCCGAAATCCAGATCCCGGGCGCCCACAACCTTGAGAATGTCCTGGCGGCCGTGGGGGCGGCGTTTGCAGCCGGCGTAAAGCCAGAACAGATTGCCCAGGCCATCCGGGAATTCAAGGGGGTTGCCCACCGGATCGAGCGGGTGGAAGAAATCGAGGGTGTTCTTTACGTCAACGATTCCAAGGGAACGAATACGGACGCGGCCGTCAAAGCCTTGGAATCCTTCAACCGGCCGATCCTGCTGATTGCCGGGGGGTTGGGTAAAGGCGGCAGCTATCACGAGATGATCGAGAAAGTGAAGGAAAAGGCTAAATGGCTGGTGCTGATCGGCGATGATGCAGAAAAAATCCAGGAAGCCGCCCTGGCCCAGGGGTATACTCAAATCCACCGCGCCGGAAGCCTGGAGGCCGCGGTCGATTTCTGCGCCGCCCATGCCGCTTCGGGCGATGTGGTCCTGTTGTCACCGGCCTGCGCCAGCTATGACATGTTTAAAAATTACGGACAACGCGGGGACGTCTTCAAGGAACTGGTCAGGGCACTGCCTGGAGTCAGGGCATGAGACGGCCTGCCCAGAAACGGCCGGATCAGAAACTGCATGCTCGGAAACGGCCGGAGCTGAAAGCCGTTCAAGGGGGATATGCCCTGCGGCCGGCCAAAGGCTCACCGGATATCTGGTTGTTTTTGATCGTTATATTTCTGGTGGGTTTAGGCGTTATGATGGTATTCAGCGCCAGTTATTACGACACCATCCAAAGCGACCCCTTTTACTACCTGAAAAAACAGGGCTTTTTTGGTTTGGTGGGACTGGGACTGATGCTGATTGCCATGAACATACCTTACACCCGTTATCGTTCATTCTCGAAAATCGCCATGGCGGCCACGGCTTTCTTACTGGTCATGGTGTTCTTCTTTGAAGATAAAAATGGTTCCCATCGCTGGATTCCCATGGGCTTTTTTAATCTGCAGCCTTCCGAGATGGCTAAAATCGCCATCGCTTTGTATTTGTCCGACCAATTCAGCAAAAGAGGGGCGGATCCAAATCAATTTCAAGGAGAAACGGGGAAGCATCTTCTGATCCTGGCCGTGATGCTGGGACTGGTGTATAAAGAGCCGGACCTTGGCACCACCATTGCCATTGCCGCCATGTCCATGGTCATTCTGCTGGCCGCGGGGCTGCGATGGGTCTATTGCATCGGCACTGCCGCGGCGGGATTGGCCGGCGTTGGGGTGATGGTCATGAGGACGCCCTATCAGATGGACCGGATCCTGGGCTTCCTGGATCCTTGGAGCAACGCGGCCGGCAAGGGATATCAGCTGATCGGCTCGCTATATGCTTTGGGGTCAGGCGGTTTATGGGGCATGGGAATCGGCAACAGCCGACAGAAGCTGGGCTATCTGCCGGAACAAAATACAGACTTCATCTTTGCCATTATTGGGGAAGAATTGGGTTTCATCGGTGCCGGAATCATTGTTTTAGCATTTTTATTAATTGCCTGGCGAGGTTACCGGATCGCTATCCGAAGCAAAGACTTGTTCGGGAGCTTGCTGGCCACCGGCATCACCACCAGTCTGGTGGTCCAGGCCGGATTCAATCTAGGGGTTGTGACCGGCTGTCTGCCGGTGACCGGGATGGCCCTTCCCTTCCTCAGCTACGGCGGTTCGTCGCTGTTGATGTCCATGGGGGCCATCGGGATTTTGCTGAATATTTCCAGATACCAGAATGAAAACCGGATCTGAAGGTGTGAAGGGTGCGCTGGTTTCGACCGGCCGCACGGGAGGCTGAGCATGAGAGTCATTGTCACAGGCGGCGGAACAGGCGGCCACATCTACCCGGCCATTGCCATTGCCCAAGGGATCATGGCAAAATGGCCTGATTCCGAGGTGCTGTACGTGGGGACGGCGGGCGGAATGGAAAGCAGGATCGCACCGGCGGCAGGGATCACCTTTGCCGCCGTAACGGCCCGGGGCTGGCAGGGTCGAACACCCGGCCAGCTGGTCAAAGCCTTGGCGGCAATACGCAAAGGTGAGACGGAAGCCAGGAAGATCGTGGAAGCATTTAGTCCCCAAGCGGTTATCGGAACGGGGGGCTATGTTTGCCTGCCCGTAGCGGCGGCGGCCATCCTGAAAAAGGTGCCGGTCTATCTGCATGAACAGAACGCCTATCCGGGATTGTCCAACCGGCTGATCTCCATCTGGGCTCAGCGGGTAATGACCACCTTTGAGGAAGCTGCAGCGCATTTTCCCCCATCGGTACGCAAGAAGATCCTGCTGACCGGCCTCCCGGTGCGCCAGGAGATTGCTGCCGCAGGCCGCCAGGAGGCTTGTGCCAGACTGGGACTGGACCCCGGCAAGCTGACCATCCTGGCGGTGGGCGGGTCCACGGGTGCCCGAAGCATGAATCTGGCCATGCTGACGGTGATCAGACACTTCTATAAGGATCCGGCGGTGCAGATCCTCCATGCCTGCGGGCAGAGGGACTATGAGATGATGCAGCAGCGGCTGGAGGAAGCGGGGGTCCTTTATTCGGGCGAGAATAATATCCTTCTGCGGCCTTATATCGACGAGATGCAGTATGCTTTGGGTGCTGCGGATCTTTGCATTGGCAGGGCCGGCGCCGCATTTCTGGCAGAAATGACGCTGTGCGGCATTCCCGGGATCCTGGTCCCCTATCCTTATGCCTCGGGGGATCATCAGACCTACAACGCCAGGAGCCTTGAACAAAAACAAGCGGCTGTGGTGATCGAAGATAAAAAACTAAGCGGCGAGATGCTGCTGCAAAGGATCCAGGAGATCCTTTTCAACGAATCCCGGCGGGCAGAAATGCGCAATAACAGCCGCAAGGCCGCGCGGCCGGAGGCCCTGAACGCTATATTGCAGGTTTTAAGCCAAATTGAAGCTGGAATTCCTGAAAATAGGGTATAATAAAATATTGGCGTTTGCCTGGCTTATGGACCGGGCCGCGATTGGGAAGGGGCAGACAGAGTGAATTTCAGAAAAAGATTGCATTTTATCGGCATTGGCGGCGTCGGGATGAGCGGCATCGCCAAAATTTGCCTGGAAATGGGCGAGAACGTCTCTGGTTCGGACATGGCGGCCTCCCTGCTGACTCAGCAGCTGGAAGACCTTGGGGCAGATATCCATTTAGGCCATGACGGCGCGCTGATCTCCGACGAGGTGGCGGCGGTGGTGATTTCCACAGCCATCCATCCCGATAATCCAGAACTCCAGGAAGCGGTTCGCCGGGAGATCCCGATCATTCGCCGGGGTGAGTATCTGGCCAAGCTTATGGACCACAAGGATGGAATCGCTGTTGCGGGTGCCCATGGCAAGACCACCACCTCCGCCATGATCGCCTTGCTGCTGAATAACGGCGGGCTCGATCCGGCCTTCCTGGTGGGCGCGTATGTGGACAACCTGAAAACCAATGCCCAGTGGGGCCAGGGGAGATTCATGGTTGCCGAGGCCGATGAATCGGACGGCTCGTTTCTGAAGCTGAATCCCTGGATCACCCTGGTGACCAATGTGGAAGACGATCACCTGGATTACTATGGAAGCCGGGAGAATATCAATGCCGCTTTCAAAAAATTCATCGAACATACGCCCTCCGATGGCTGCGCCATTGTTTGTCTGGATGACCCGACCCTGGCCGGCCTGCTGCCCGAGGTCGAAACCGGCCGCATGCTGACCTATGGATTCCGGCCGGATGCCTGGCTGCGCGGAGAAAGCGTGCGCTGTGAAAAGGGACGGATGCTGGCGGAGGTTTTCCGGGGCAATGAATATCTGGGGACCCTGAGCCTGAAGGTGCCGGGAAAACACAACGTCCTCAATGCCCTGGGCGCCGTGGCGGCTGGACTGGAATGCGGGCTGGATTTCCAGACCATGGCGGATATCCTGGCCGAATTCAGCGGGGCCCATCGCCGGTTTGAATGGATCGGCGAAGCCAAGGGAATCCAGATTTTTGACGATTATGCCCATCACCCTACTGAATTGAAAGCAACCTTGTCGGCCGCACGGCTGCTTCAGCCGAAACGGCTCATTGCCGTATTCCAGCCCCATCGTTTTACAAGGACGCAGCTGCTGGCCGATGAATTCGGAGACGCCTTCACCGAGGCGGATCGATTGGTTCTGCTTCCGGTTTATGCAGCCGGTGAACCACCGATCCCCGGCGTCAATTCGGAGTTGATCGCCTCAGCGGTGATGGCCCAGACCGGAATAATTCCGGAACAGACCAAGGACTTTGATGAGACGATCCAAAAGCTTTGCGGCGCGCTGAAGCCGGGTGATCTGCTGCTGACCCTGGGCGCCGGCAGCGTGGGCCGGCTTGGCCCCATGCTGCTGGCCGCATTGCAGGATATGGATGAACAATAGATTTTTGAAGGAGTTTTTATGCACTGGAAGGACCTGATCGATTGGATCGAAAAAGAACAACTGGGAACGGTCAAAGCCAACGAGCCTATGGCAGATTACACCTCCTGGCGAATCGGCGGTCCGGCGAAGGTCATGGTCTGGCCGAAGGATACGGAGGCTTGCAGCCGAATCCTGCATTATTGCAAGGAAGCGGAGATACCGGCGGCGATCCTGGGCTGCGGCACCAATTTGCTGGTGGCGGACACCGGAATCGATGCCCTGGTGATCAATACGCGGGAAATGAACTGGATCTGTTGGAGGGGCTCTGAGGTCCGGGCTGGCGCCGGCGTTTCCCTGGCAATCCTTGCCGGCCAGGCAGCGCGGAAGGGATTGCAGGGACTGGCCTTTGCCGCGGGAATCCCCGGCTCGGTGGGCGGTGCGGTTTTGATGAATGCCGGAGCATACAACGGCATGATGTCGGACGTGGTGTCCAAGGTGACCGTTCTTGATGGGGACGGCCGGCGCCGGGAGCTGGATCGGGTGGATATCCATTACGGGTACAGAGTCAGTGATATTAAAAGATATGGATGGTTTGTGGCGGAGGCCGTGCTCTCGCTGCAGCCTGGGGAACGGGAAGCCATCGAGAAGGAAATGAACGAATACCTGAAGTCCCGGAAGGAAAAACAGCCTCTGGAACTGCCCAACGGCGGCAGTGTTTTCAAGAATCCGACGGGCCAGGGCGCTGGACGGTTCATCGATCGGGCAGGCTTGAAGGGGCTAAGGATCGGCGATGCCCAGGTGTCTCTCAAACATGCCAATTTCATTGTCAATCTTGGCCATGCCACAGCCATGGATACCTACCGTCTGATCCGGACGGTCCAACAGCGCATTCTCAAGGAATTCGGCGTTGACCTTGAGCCTGAGGTTGTTTTCTGGGGGTTTGAAGCATCCTGACGTCCGCTGGCAGCTGGCGCATGGCCCAAGGAATGGATGATCTTGACAGTGGACTTTTCAGGTCTCATAGGCTATCATAGCTTAATAAGGAACTTTGGAAAGCCCCGTGAAAGGAAAGAGCCTGTGTGACCATCGAAAAGACAAATCACCGGCGGCAGGACAGAAGGCAGAAATTCAAGCGGAGAGCCTTGGCCGGGCTGGGCTTGCTTTTAATGGCCATGGCCGGCTGGGGTGGATATTGGCTGTCCAATTCGTCCTGGTTTGACTTGAAGCAGATCCTTGTGGAAGGAAACCAGACCATCCAGGCCGACGCGCTGCGCCGGCTGACCGGATTGCGGCTGGGAACCAATATCCTGAAGGTGACCCCGGAGGACCTGGCTCAGAACCTCAAGGCCAACCCCTTCGTAAAAACCGCAGAGGTCAAGCGACAGTACCCGGACAAGCTTCTGATCCGTATCACCGAGCGGACGCCGGCAGCCATCGCTTCCAACGGCGGAAAACATCTGGTTCTGGACGAGGAGGGGTACTGTCTGCAGTCCCTGACCTTGATGAGCGCCGACCGCTCGGAATTGCCCAGGATCGCGGCAGGCAGCGCGCTGCAGACCTTGAAGCCCTGCGCCAAAACTGAAGACAAGGGGATACTTGCCGCCTTGGCTCTGATCCGTCAGCTGGACCCCTTCTTTATGGAAAACATTGCAGAGTTCAGCGCCCCCAGTGATTGGAGCCTGGCGCTGATCACCCGGGACGGGCTGACGGTTTATTTCGGGCCGCCGGAAAACCTGCCTCAAAAACTGCAATATTACGAAGAGCTGCTGATCAAAAATGCAGCGGAATGCAATGCAGAAACTTTGGACTATGTGGACCTGAGATACGACGCCCAGCCGGTCATCAAACGCAAAGAAAACCTTGATAAATAAAACGAAAAAACGTAATATTAAGAAGGAAAACAGGATTGCCTGTTGAACATTCTTAAGAAGTGATTGCGGAATGCAACCTGATGGAAGTGAGGGATTAGATTGGCTTTTGAATTCGAAATTGAAGAGACTTCCAATCGTGAAGTTATAAAAGTCATTGGTGTCGGCGGCGGCGGCGGCAATGCGATCAATCGCATGATCGCCAGCGGGCTGAAGGGTGTTGAATTTGTCACCTTGAACACGGATGCGCAGGCGCTGAACCGCTCTCGGGCGGACAGCCGTGTGCAGCTTGGCGCCAAATTGACCCGTGGACTGGGTGCCGGAGCAAATCCCCAGGTGGGTGAGAAGGCTGCCGAGGAGACTCGTGATGAAATCGCCGCACTGATCAAAGGGGCGGACATGATCTTCGTCACCGCCGGGATGGGCGGCGGCACCGGAACCGGCGCAGCGCCCATCATTGCGCAGATTGCCAAAGAAGAGGGCATTCTGACTGTCGGTGTGGTGACGAAACCCTTTTCTTTCGAAGGTAAACGCCGATCCCAGCAGGCCGAAGAAGGCATTCAGCGCCTCAGAGAAAGTGTCGACGCACTGATTGCGATTCCTAATGAAAAGCTTCTTCAGATCGTTGATAAAAACACATCCATCTCGGCCGCATTTCTGATGGCCGACGAAGTGCTGATGCAGGGCGTCCAGGGCATCACCGATTTGGTTAAAGCACCAGGTGAAGTCAATCTTGACTTTGCAGACGTGGAGACGGTCATGCGCTGCGGCGGAGAAGCCCTGATGGGCATCGGCCGTGCATCCGGCGACAAGCGTTCCATTCAGGCGGCCCAGGCTGCGATTTCCAGCCCGATGCTGGAGATGTCCATCGAAGGTGCCCGCCAGGTTCTGTTCAATATTACCGGCGGACCCAGCATGACGCTGATGGAGGTCAACGAAGCCGCCAATTTGATTACGGATGCGGCCCATCCGGAAGCCAACGTGATTTTCGGCACATCTATTGATGAATCCATGAATGATGAAGTCCGCATCACGGTGATCGCCACCGGCTTCGGCCCGGCCAAAACGGAAGTCCGCAAGACCGGCCAGACGACGGCTGCCAAGAACTTCGGCAAAGCCGGTGAAATCGAATTGGAAACGATTTTTGACCGTAATAAACGGAGCAGTTTCCAGAGTGCCACTCAGAGAAGCACCCAGGAAAGCGAGCCGTCAGAGTTGCCGCCCTTTCTGCAGAATAAGAATAACCACGACCGATTTTAATTCCCGATGAATAAGAGACCGGTACAGAGCTTCTTCTGTACCGGTCTTTCCTTTGCGTGACATCCGTAAGCACCCCATCTTCCGGGAGGCCTGGTGGAAGACAGAACCATTGAATAGAAATGCATATTATAATATGGTATTGCAAAAAAATACATCGTGGCCTATAATGGATGCTATGACAGTAAAAGGAGGATATTCAAATGGAATTCCGTAAAGCGAAAACCGGCGATGCCGAAAAGATACATGCGCTCGTGAATGAATATGCAAAGAAAGGCTTGATGCTGCCCCGAGCCCTGAGCCAGATTTATGAAAACATCCGCGATTTCACGGTTGCTGAAGATCAGGGACGATTTGTGGGGGTCGGGGCCTTGCATGTTTTCTGGGAGGACCTGGCGGAGGTTCGCACTATGGCGGTGGATCCGGCCTATCAACGAAAAGGCGTCGGCCGGGAAATCGTCCAACGTCTGTTGGAGGACGGCGCCGAGCTGGGGATTAAAAAGGCCTTCACGCTGACCTATCAGCCTGAATTTTTTGCATCCTGCGGTTTTCTGCCGGAAGACAAAAACAATATGCCGCAGAAAGTCTGGACGGACTGCATCAATTGTCCCAAATTCACGTGCTGTGACGAGATTTGTATGGCCAGGATGATCGGGTGATGCCAGATGACAGACAGCATCATTTTTGATCTGGATGGGACCCTGTGGGACGCCGTTCAGGAAATCTGCAACGCCTGGAATACGGCGCTGGCCCGGCATCCGGGCGTGCGGCAGGCGATCACGGAGCAGGAGCTGCAGGGTTATATGGGGCTTCATCTTGACGAAATCGCCAGAAGGCTGTTTCCCGGTCTGCCTGAAGCGGCGCAGCAAGCGCTGATGGCGGAATGCAGCGAAGCGGAGTTAATCTATTTGGCAGAGCATGGCGCCCGGCTGTACCCAAATCTGGAAAAGACGCTGAAGGCTTTAGGGTCGCATTGCAGGCTGTTCATTGTCAGCAATTGCCAGGATGGCTATATCCAGTGCTTTTTTAAAGCCCATGGCCTGGGACGCTATTTTTCGGATTTCGAGTGCGCCGGCGTCACGGGTTTGAGTAAAGGGGAGAATATCCGGCTGATCATGCGGCGCAACCATCTGGAAAAGCCGGTTTATGTAGGAGATACCCTGGGGGATGAGGATGCGGCCAGACAGGCAGGAATTCCGTTTGTTTACGCAAGGTATGGTTTTGGCCAGGCTAAGCGCTATGACGCGGCGATCGACAGCATTGAAGATTTGCTGATGTGGATATTATAACCTCAAAGAAATGCACCTCATCGACCGGCCCCTTGACCGGCGGATGAGGTGCTCGTTGTTGTATTTGCCTATTTCTTCGGAGGAAGCGGGATCAGCTTGCTGGTTTTCTTCGCATATTCCTGCCATCCGGGTCTGGAGGCGAAACTTTTCTCAAGGACAGGGATTCCGGAGACTTTCAGCAGCAGGAACGTGATTGCAAGAGGGCTGAGGATGGTCCAATACGCCCCGGCTGCGGCAGCAATCAGGAATAAGGCCCACCACATCAAAAGCTCGCCGAAATAATTGGGATGCCTGGAATATCTCCGAAGGCCTCGGGTCATCAGGATACCCCGGTTGGCGGGATTTTTCCGATAGGCCTGCATTTGGTGATCACTGACCGCTTCAAAGAAGAACCCAGCCAGAAAGAGGCCACAGCCCGCCCAAAATATCGGACCTGTCCCGATTCCGGGAAAAGCGATCAGACGGACGGAGACCAGACCAATCGTCCATTGCAAGAGGGCCTGAGGCAAAAACACGCGGGTGAATCGGCCAAAAGGGGATGGATGTTTTGTCTTCAAGGCCTCGTATCGTGAATCCTCGGATTTGCCGGGGTTTCGAAGATGCAGATGAGCGGTCAGCCGAACACCCCACAAGGTGATCAGAAGCAGAACCATCCAATTGGCCGCGGTCTTCGGACTAAAAAACCAAAACACCAGCCAATCTGAGACAACAAAGCCCATCCCCCACGCCAAATCGATGACACTGATTCGGCCCGAGCGGCGAGAGGCAAGAAAAGCCATGCTGAAGATGGCGGCAGAGAAAAGCAGGCTGGCTGCATAAAGGCTCATTTTAACAAAAAGCAGGCGGTGATCGCGGCCGTGACCGCGCCGATGGAGGTTCCCCAGACCAGATCAACGAGGGTAACGGACAACGGCCAATCCTTCAGGGTTGCCAGGTTTGTCAGGTCGTAGGTGGCATAGCAGAGAAAGCCAAGGAAACCGCCCAGAAGGAGCGCCCTTGTCCAATCGCCGGCCGATACAGCCGGATGGATGGCGAAGACCACCAAGCCGGCCACAAAGAAAAGATAGAAGGCACCGGCGGCTGGGAAATTGACCTTAGCGGCCATTAAGTGACCGATCTGCTGCTGGTACATGTTTTTTGCAATGAGCCCAAGCCAGAGGGCATCCAGACCAAGAAAAATGAACAGGGCAATCAGGTATGCTTTAAGCCACATCGTTTATTCCCCTTTCTTTTCCATGAGATAACCGACAGCGATGGATCCGACGCCTGCCGAAACGGCCAGGGCAGGTGTGATCTCCTTGCGATAGAGAGGTGCCAATCCGGTGATTGCGGTGATTTGCTTTTCAAGCTTCAGGCAGCGTTCCAGGTCTTGCGAATAAACGGTTCCGAAACGGAGAATGCGGTATCGTTCATGGTCATGCCGGACTCGGTCAAGAATGGCTTTGGTATTTTGCTGAAGGCCAAAGGTTTTGTATTCGAGGATTCCTGCACCTTGGGAATCGACCGATAGAATGGGCTTGAACCGCAGAAATTTCATGATGCCTCCAAGGGGCTTTTTCACGCGGCCGGATCGGATCAAGGCATCCAGAGAGACCAGGCTCACAAGAATTTTTGATTTTTGGATCGAATCTTCGATCCCTTGAAGAACCTCATGATGGCTTTTCCCGGAAGCGATGTCTTCCGCGGCTTTCATGACCACCATGGCGATGCCTGCAGAGTTTTGCCGGCTGTTGATGACGTCGATGGGTTTCTCAGAGTGCGTCATGGATTTGGCTTGGAGAAAGCTTTGATGGGTCCCGCTGAGTTCTTTGGACAGGGTGATTGCGATAATGGAATCATAATGAACCAGGAGCTGCTCAAAGAGACCTGCGATTTGGAAGGGGCCGGGCTGGGAGGTTTTTGCAGCCGCCTTCTCCAGAGCGATGTCGCCCGGCCGGATGGTCAATCCGTCCAGGTAAGCGCTGTCTTCAAAGAGGAACTGCAGCGGGATGACGTGGATCTGGTATTGGTCGACAAACCCCTCAGGAACATCGCTCATGGAATCCGTCACGAGAGCGATGGAGGCGTGCTGGTCATGGCTCATCTCAAATTGCCGCAGCATATCGTCTGCTTTTTGCGAACAGAGGGTGCCGAGGGGGCGGAGCTGCTGCATCAGTTGGTTGGGGTGATCCGTGTGGAGGTGGATTTTTAATAGGGCGTCCGTGTCAGCCAGGATCAGGCTGTCCCCCAAAGACTGCAGGCGTTTCCTAAGCGCATCCATCTGCGGCGGCTGCAGGGGCAATGTCTTTAAGACGGCGGCTTCCGTGCAGTAACGGTACCGAGGGCGCTCGGTAAGGCGGTTTTCATGATCTTCCGCGGGCAGGGCCACATACTCCATATCATCCGGAATGTGATCGCCGAAATAGGAATGGATGCAGCCTTCCAAAAAGATGACAAAACCTTTCGCCCCGGCATCCACCCGTCTGGCCCGCTTTAGTATATCCAGCTGCTCCGTGGTTTCGGCCAATGCAATTTTTGCAATCTCGATCGAGGCCAGAAAGCGTTCTCTTACGGATAAGATGGGACTCTCTGCCATATAATCCGCCCATTTTTTCATGACCGTCAGAATGGTGCCTTCCATCGGATTTTCAACGGAACGATAGGCATAGGGAATACTGCGGTGAAAGAGGTCATAGCCCAAGTGCGTCGATTGCTCGGTGATCCCTTGGATGAAGCAGGCGAAAATCAAGCCCGAATTGCCGCGGGCTCCCAGCAGAGCATTTTTAGAGAGCCTTTTCATAAATAGATCCGGCTCGTCCTCGGGCGGCAGCTCCTGAATCATATGGCGCAGGGTCAGCATCAGGTTGGTTCCGGTATCGGCGTCCGCCACCGGAAATACATTGAGGGTGTTGAGGTCGGCTTCATGTTTTTTCACCATATGGAGACCATCGAGCATGGCTTGACGGAGTCTTCGGGTGTCGATCATGGAGAATACCCCCCATCGGAAGTTTTTGCGGTGACGGGATGATGCCGCTGCAAAAATATCATCAATCTAACATAATTCTACCGTGATAGGTTCTTGCTGTAAAGCGATCCAATCGATTTCGATGATTGCCCCGGACTTGATGCAGGCATTCGATGA
>CALMWJ010000041.1 GCA_937873525.1 uncultured Peptococcaceae bacterium
GTGGTGTCCCATATCAACGGCGGACCCACCGCCATTTCCTCGCCCGAAGTGGACCGCATCATGGATGAAACTGGTTTTGCATTGGAAATCGTACAGTGCGGCAATCCCAAGATCGCGGATTACGTCGCTCGACGTGCCAAAGAAAAAGGCATGCTGGGACGGATCATCTTCGGTAACGATGCACCCTCCGGCACCGGCCTGATCCCCTTGGGTATCCTGCGCAACATGTGCCAGATCGCTTCCGTATCCGATGTGCCCGCTGAACAAGTGGTGTGCATGGCCACCGGCAACACGGCTTCAGTCTATGGATTGAACACCGGTGAAATCGCGATTGGCAAGGAAGCGGACCTGGTGATCATGGATTCACCCATGGGTTCCGTTGCAGGCGACGCCCTGGAAGCCTTTGCAGCCGGCGACATTCCCGGCGTCAGCATGGTGATCATCGACGGCGCGGTCAAGGTCTCCAAGAGCCGCAACACGCCGCCCCCCAAACGGGAAGCCAAAATGGCTTAAAATTATTTCAGACTTCAATTGTCGAAGAGGAGAATAACCGCAATGATCATTGTGAGTGATAAATGTACCGGCTGCGGGATCTGCAAGAAAAACTGCCCCATTGAAGCCATCGAAATCGTTTCGCGAAAAGCGGTCATCCATGCCAACTGTGTCCAATGCGGCATCTGCACCCGAGTCTGTCCTTTCCAGGCCATCACCAAGGACGCAGAAATCGGAGAAGGCGCAGTGGTTTGCAGCTCCTGCCCCATCCAATGCCGGGTCCCGCTGGGTTCTACCGGGGCCTGCAAGCGGTATACCAATGAAAACGGAAAGCTGGTCCGGAATCGGGAACTGGTCACCGAGGCAAAGGATAACCAGGAACCTGACCGCCGGCTGACCCATCCGATCATTACGGCGGTAGGCGCCGGCACGAATTATCCCTGCTCCCGTCCTGCACCTTACATCGTCTGCGAAAAACGGGATGATGTGGATGTGGTGACCGTTGTGACGGAAGCCCCCCTGAGCTACAGCGGTGTGACCATCAAACTGGACACCAACACCTATATCGGGGAGGAAGGCGACAAGGTCTATCGTGAGGGCAAACACATCGGCATGGTGAATACCGAAGAATACGGCTCCAAGATGATGACCATCGGAGGCGCCAACCGGCTGACCGGCAAGGACGGTTTTATCGTGGCCAAGACCATCACGGAGCTGGCCAACGGTGAAGAAGTCGAGGTTTCCGTCAATAAGACCATCAAAATTAAAATGCAGGCCGGAAAAGCGCCAATCATCAACGGCGTCCAGGAGAAAAAAATGCGCATCGGCTGCGGCAGTGCCACGGTGGGTTTGTTTGCCCGGCTGATGAAGGAATCGGTGGACGAATGCATCGTCATCGACCATCACGTCATAGGCCTATTTACCGAGCATCTGGCTGGCGACGCGGTGGGAATGACCTGGAGCGGCGTGGTCCCCAATGCCAATAAGAGCTCCAGAGGACGGTACTTCGGCGAACATGGCGATGGCATCGGCGGCACCACCTTGAAGAGCCCCCGGGACGCTATTGCCCGCGTGGATATGACCATTGCCAAAGCCGGCATGCAGGTCATGGTGGTCAACACCACAGGCGAGATCTACGCATTATTTGAAATACAGGCCGACGGCGATGTGAAAGAAATTCCCATGACGGAAAAGGCGCTGGCCCTGGCAAAAGCCATCAACGACAACTGTGAGGAATCCAGAGTCTCCGTGATGTACACCGGCGGCACCGGCGGCAGCGCCCGCGGCGGTGTGTGCACCAAGCCTCTGGCACTGTCCAAGGCGGTTCATGAAGGCAAGGCCGTTCTGACCATCGGCGGCGCGCCGACCTACATTCTGCCCGGCGGCGGCATCAATTTCATGGCGGATACCGAAAAAATGGTGGACCGGCCCGTGACCTGGGTACCGACGCCGGCCACGGTTGCACCGGTGGAATATACCATGAAGCTCAGCGACTATGAAGCCATCGGCGGACATCTCGATCAAGTCAAAGATGCCTCCAAAGTCAAAAAATAACTTGTAGGAGGCTTCGGCAATGGACCATGACACCCTGCGCGTTCTGGCGCCCGGCAAAGTCTTTATCGATTATGGACCGGTTTCCATGGTTGTAATGGCCTTTCAAGAGGAAAAACCCATGACCGGGCTATGCCAAGAAGCCTTCCAGGTGGTGGATGCCGCTTTGCGGGAAATCACAGAGGCCTTACCTTTTCTAAGGTGCCCGCCTTCCCGGATCGCTCCGGAGGCCTTGACCGGTCTTCCGCGGCAGATGCTGGAAGCCGTGTTGGCGGTGGGTGAGCCGACGCTGACGCCTATGGCGACGGTAGCGGGCGCTCTTTCCGACAAGGTGGCGGACTGGCTGTTTGAGCAAGGCGCCACAAGGGTGGTGGTCAACAACGGCGGAGACATCGCATTGCGATTGAAGCCCGGGGAATCGGTTCGGGTAGGGATTCTTTCCAGTCTGGACCGGGGCGAAGTGGATACGGTGGTTTCCGTCTCAGGCAATGATGGGATCGGGGGCATCGCTACCAGCGGTTTGGGCGGACGAAGCTTTACCCGCGGGATCGCCCATGCGGTCAGTGTCTTCTCCAAACGATGCATCCTGGCCGATGCCCTGGCGACCCATCTGGCAAACTGCTCTTGGATCGATTCGAAAAGCATTAAAACCGTCAAAGCCGGCACCATCGACCCCTCCAGCGACATCGCGGATCTGGACGTGGTCATCGAGGTCGGCGAATTGACGGACCGGGAAGTGGAACAGTCTTTGGACAACCTGCTGGCGGAAGCCCGGCGGCAGTATGGAAAGCAGCTGTTTTGCGGAATGCGTGCCAACGTTCAGACCCGGTTTATCAGTTACCCAGAAGCTTATTTTATAAATCGCACAAAAGGAGAGGAATCAAATGGAACTCAAGATCAGAAAAATCGTGACCAATGTTGAAGAAGTCCGCTTTGAAGGCTTCAAAGAACTGGAAAAACCTCTTAAGAAAGTCTCGGTGGCAGCCGTCATCAAGAATCCTTTGGTCGGCCAGTATGCCGATGATCTGAGTGTTTTGACGGAAATCGGTGAATTCCTTGGCGGCTATCTCAGCAAAATCGCCGTGGATGCCCTGGGCGGAAATCCGGTCCACAGCTACGGCAAAGGCGCTATCGTCGGTGAAAACGGTGAACTGGAACATTGTGCCGCAATTCTGCACCCCAAATTGGGCAAACCCATGCGTGAGGCCATCGGTGGCGGCAAAGCCATCATTCCTTCCGCAAAAAAGGCCGGCGCTCCCGGAACCGCGCTGGACGTTCCCCTTCATTACAAAGATGCCGCTTTCGTGCGCACCCACTATGATGCCATGGAAGTTCGGATCAGCGATGCCCCTAAAGCCGATGAAATCGTTGTGGCCCTGGCCTTCACCGATGGCGGACGTCCCCATGCCCGCATTGGCGGCCTGCAGGTCAGCGAAATCAAAGGCGAAGATGGCCTGCGGTAAGCAATGACGCAAACATGATCGACCGTTCCGGAGGACGGGGGGATGCCCCGTTCCTCCGGAACAAAATTAAAGAATAGGATGGAAATCATGATGAAAATTGGTTTTATCGGAGTTGGCGCCATGGG